>JANOMH010000420.1:0-10378 GCA_031420215.1 Rhodobacterales bacterium
CAATTGCTGGCGCTGGGTTTCCAATGTCGAGATTTGCGCCGTCCGGGCCGACGTCTCGCCAATCGGATCGATCTGCTGCACGTCCTCCTGGATTTTCAGCCAGGCGGCCAGTGCTTCAGCGCGCCGGCCTTCTGCGGCTTCGTAATTGGCGCGCGCCCCGGCCATCGCATCTTCGCGTGGGCGCAGGGTCAGCTGATCAACCTGTTCTTCGGCATAGTTGATCAGGGCTTCGGAAAACGCCTGACTGGTAGCGGGATCGGCGGCGATCACCTCCATCTTCATGATGCCTTCCGTCGGATCATAGCTGATCACGACATGGCTTTGATACACTTTGAACATCGCCTCGGCCGATGCATCAGGGGCGAGCCGCTGAATCGCGTCGATGTCGGGCGCACTGAAATGGGCCCGGAATCCATGATCGGCATCCAGCCGCGCCATCGCGGCGCGAGAGGTCAGATAGGATTGGACCGTCGTGCTGTCCTGTTGCGTCGCCATTGACGTGCCCTGAAACAATCCGCCCATGCTTGCCGCACCGCTGGATTCGGCCTTTTGAATGACAAATTCGGATTTCGTGCCATACATCGGCGTGGCCATCGCATAGAAATACCAGCCGACAAAGATCGTCGGCAGGAACACGAATACCGCCAGCCGCGCCATCAGCAAGGCCAGCTTGCGCCGCCGCCGCCGGGCGATATCCCGCTGAATCTTCATGATTTCAATGGCCCGCCGGTCGGCAGGCGCGGCGCGCTCGGTCGAGGGCAGGTTGCGCGGTCCTTGCGGCACTGTCTGCGGCAACTGAATCCGGCCCTGTGGCATCAAATCGGCGGGGCCGGCGCCCAGATCTTCATTCGGGTTCGTGGGCAACACCAGTTCAAGGATATTGGAGCGCTGGAACGGATCAATCCCGGCGCGCCGCAACTGCTGCACCGCATCGAAATCCGAAGTCACCGCCAGCCCGTGCTTTTGCGCGACCCGACGGGCCATGCGCAATTGCCGTCCGGTCAGCCCCTCTTGCCGGATTGCATCCATATCGGTGTTGGCGGCGACTGTGGCCGGGCTGTCAATCGCAGTCTCTGCCAACGCGCTGCGCAACATGCTTGCACCACCCCGACGCTGTTGGGCCACGGTCGCATCGGGCCCAGCAAGCTCTGCCTGGCCGAGCATCAAAGGCATAGCTGGCGCACCGGTCTGCGACAGCGGGTCCATCAGCGGTGCGTCCCGCCGGATCCGGAATTTTTTAACCCTGGGTTTCGTAGTCATAGAGCTGTTTCGCTTCTTCCAAGGTGTCGAACATGTGAATGCGCCCGTCTTTCAGGACAGCTGCCGATTTGGCGAACCGTTCCAGCGTGGCGGGCTGATGCGAGACGATGACGACCGTGGTGGTTTCCAGCCGCTCGCGCAGGATTTCCCCGGCTTTGCGGTTGAACTCAACATCCGTGGTCTGGGGCATGCCTTCGTCGATCAGATACATCTCAAAGTCCAGCGCCAGCATTAGCGAGAACGTGAACCGCGACCGCATGCCCTGACTATAGATCCCGACCGGCTGATCGAAATATTCCTCGATCCCGCACAGCCAGCGGCAAAATGCCTCGACATAGTCCGGGTCCAGCCCATAGAGCCGCGCGATATAGCGGCAGTTTTCCTTGGCCGTGTGTCGGTTGACCACCCCACCCATGAACCCCAGCGGGAATGATATCCGGCAGCCGCGCTGAATGCGCCCCTCGTCGGGCTTTTCCAATCCCGCCATCATATTGATGATGGTGGTTTTGCCCGCTCCGTTCTTGGCCAGAATGCCCAGGGAATTACCCAGCTCAACCCGAAACGACGCCTGGTCAAGAATGACCTTGCGCTGCGTGCCGGTCCAGAAGGACTTGCTGACATTCTCGAATTCGAGCATTTCGCCCCGATCTGTAACTGCTCTGTTCCCGGCTTGTCTGACGGGTTTAAGTTAACACGGCGTTAGGCAGGATCAATATTCGCCATTTATGGCGAAAACGGGGCCTTGTCCGGCGCAGTATATGGCCATTTCGTCAGACTGATGCAATCTGCGCCTGCCTGCTGTCACCTAATGTTGTTTGACGACACCGGCCAGGTGGCCGGCCAGAAGGGCGGTGATCGTGGCCCCAAAACTGAACAAAGCCCCCATTTTTGCCGCATCCTGAACCGGGATATCGCCCAGCATCGCATTGGCCGGAAACGCGACCGAGGCGATGAACAGTGATACGGTAAATCCGATGGCGGCGACGCAGCCCAGTACGAACAGATCAATTATTCGCATGCCAGTGGGCAGGCCCAACCGCATCGGCCCGGCCGCGATCCAGCCAAACAGCGTGATCCCCAGCGGTTTGCCGACCATCAACCCGGCCAGCACCAGCCAGGTGGGCGAGCCGATAGCGCTGAATTCGACCCCGGCATTCAGCAACCCGAAAAAGAACAGCACCACTTGGACCGGGGTTTTGATCAGATGTTCGATATGGTTCAGAAGGTCCGGCAGCTGATCTTCGTCTTCGGCAAAAAATCCAAAATCCCGGTCGGCATGCGGGATCGTTGCGACAATCGGCAACAGCCCGAGCGCCGGGTGAATGCCCGCCTCCTGGAACCCGTACCAGCTGGCCGCTCCCCCGATCAGATAGGGCCAGAACGACAGGGTTTTACGCAGAAATGTTGACGCAGGGCGCGCCGGTCTTCCTTGATCAAGCCAGAGCGGCCCGGCGTTGAACAGTAGATACACCGCAACCGAAGCCCCGAGCGACAGCAGCAGCCACGCCGGGGCCAGATCGCCGGTTGGATAAAACACCGCCAGAATGATCAGCCCGCCCGCATCATCGGCAATCGCCAGCAACAACAGAAAGCTGACCGCCGGATGGGCCGCGCCAAAGATCATCCGTCCAATCAGATAGGAAAACGCGATGTCAGTGGCGGTGGGAATCGCCCAGCCATGTGACACGGCGGCAAAGGTTTCTGATCCGAGTATCGCCGCAAGCCCCAGATAAACCGCTACCGGCCCGAGCATCCCGCCCAAGGTTGCAATCAGCGGTGTCGCGGCCTTTTTGCCCCGCAAAGACCCGTCACGCAGGATGATCGCTTCCCAGACTTCTTTCGCAGCCATGGCAAAAAACAGCGCCATCAGCAGGTCGTTAACCAAATAATGCAGAGTCAGGGTCCGGTATTCCAATGCTCCGGTTGCATTGAAATGCGCTTGCCCAATGGGCGCATCGTCCCAAATCACGAAATCCACCAGTGCGTGATAGCTGGCCGGGTCCAGGTTGGCCCAGACCAGTGCAGCCAACGCGCCCGAGATCAGCAGCAGCGAATAGTTCTGAATGATTGACCAGACGCGGGACATTTGAGCCTTCCAGTAGCTGCAGTGCAGCGAACTTATCCCGGCGATGTCATAGCCGCAACCTGAACGGGACCTTTACCCCCTTGGACTTTGGCCGGGTGCAGCGTAGTGATTGGCCATGAACAGTCTGCACCGACATCGCGGCGATCCTGTCCGCCTACAGCCTCCATCAGCTGGATGATGTGCTAAATGACTGAAATCACCGATCTTGACCACGCCCATGCTGCGATGGAGGCCGCCCCGGACAGTGATGCGCTGCGCCTGCGCTTTCACGAACGGTTGGCGGATAGCGAGCTGTTTTTGTTGTTGACCCGCGATCCGGTGGGCGAAGATGTCGATCCGCAGATGTTTCAGGCCGAGGATCAGAGCTTTGTGCTGGTCTTTGACCGCGAGGCGCGGCTGGCCGAATTTGCCGGCCAGGTTGCCCCGACCGTGACATTGGCGGGGCGTGGATTGGTCAGGATGCTGGCCGGGCAGGGGGTCGGGCTGGCGCTCAATCTGGGGGTCGCCCCATCGGCCACGCTGATCCCGGCCGAGGCGGTCGATTGGCTGGCCGAAACTTTGGCCCATGCCCCCACGGCGACTGCCGCCCGACCGGTGGAGTTTACCGCCCCCAAGGGCCTGCCCGAGGCGCTGATTTTGGGACTGGACCGCAAGCTGGCGACCGCGGGAGGAATGGCCCAGTGCGCCTGGCTGGTGGGGGTCACCTATGACGACGGCACGCGCGGCCATATGCTGGGATTTGTCGGGGCGCTGCCCGAGGCCGAAGCGGCCCTGGCCGCCGCCGCCGGTGAAGCGCTTACCTTTTCCGGGATCGAGGCCGGGGCGATGGATGTTACATTTGTTCAGGCCGGTCTTGCGGTAGAGGCCAAGTTGGCCCGTGTGGGGTTGCGATTTGACCTACCGCAGCCCGAAGCGCCCTTGGCCCCAAATGTTCCGGGAATGGACCCCGAAAGGCCGCCGAAATTGAAATGAGACGGGAGTCGGACAAACTTGTCCGACTTACGCCGCTGCAACCCGAAGGTCGGACATGCTTGTCCGACTCTGCCCCGCGCCTCAATAACCCTTGGCCCGATCCACCAGATACAGAAACCCCTCGCCCGCCTCTCCGCGCCGGATGTTTTCGGCGATAACCCGAGAGGCGGTCAGGGGGCGGGTTTCCGACGCAATATGCGGGGTGACTGTAATATGCGGATGGGACCAAAACCGATGATCCGGCGGCAAAGGCTCGGTGCGGAACACATCCAGCGTGGCATGGCCGATCTGGCCGCTGTCCAGTGCCGCCAGCAGGGCCACATCATCGATCAGCGCGCCCCGGCCGGGATTGATCAGAACAGCCCCGCGCGCGGGCAGGGCCAGTGTTTCAAGGTTCAGGATGTTGGTTGTGTCCGGGGTGAGTGGCAGCAGAGTGACAATGATTTCGGCCCCGCGCAGCGCCTCGGTCAATCCTTGCGGCCCGGACAAACAACGCAGGCCGGAGATGGATTTGGCGCTCTGGCTCCAGCCGGTTACCGCAAACCCGATCTGTGCCAACATCTGTGCGCAGGCCTGACCCAATGCGCCAAGGCCGAGCACGGTGACGGGTCGCTCTGTGGCCAGCGGCACGTGGCGTTGATCCCATTGGCCAGATTGGCGGCGCAGATCAATGTCGGTCCCCAGATGATGCCGCAGCACATGGCCGGTAACATATTCGATCATCCCCTGGGTCAGCCCCGGATCGACCATGCGGGTCAGGGGCAGGTGCAAGGTTGGGTTGATGATGATCTTTTCGACCCCGGCCCACAGATTAAGCACTGCTTTGGCGCGGGTGAATGGTCCAAAATCGGTGACTGGGCCGCCCGGCCCGAAGACCAGATAATCCACATCGGCAGGTGGATGGGTCTGGGACAAAGACACACGCAGCCCAGCCTCGGCAAATGCATTTGGCAGCGCGACCTGGTAAGCTGGCCACAACTCTGGCGGGGCGGCGAAAAGCGCGTTGATCGGCATCAGCGCGGCCTGTGCACATGGGCGCTTTGGACGATGCCAAAGGCCATCAGCAGCACCAGCATGGCCGATCCGCCGTAGCTGACCAAGGGCAGCGGCACGCCTACCACCGGGGCCAGTCCCATGACCATCGACATGTTCACCGCGAAAAACAGAAAGAACGTCATCGCAATGCCAAGGGTCACCAACGATGCAAAGCGGTCCTTGTTGTTCAGGGCCGAAACCACACAAAACACGATAATCAGCGCATAAAGCGACAGCAGGGCCGCGGTGCCGATAAAGCCAAATTCCTCGGCCAATGTGGTAAAGATGAAATCCGTCTGTTTTTCGGGCAGAAAGTTCAGCCGCGACTGGGTGCCCTGCATGAACCCCCGGCCGGTCCAGCCGCCGGACCCCAGCGCGATCTTGGCCTGGGTAATGTGATAGCCGGTGCCCAGCGGGTCGTTGGACGGATCCAGAAACGTGTCGATCCGGTTGAACTGATATTCCCGCAGCAGGGCCCAACTTGTGCCCCGACTTTCAAGCACGGTCACCACCGCGCCAACCCCCGCCGCGACGACCGAAACGAAATAGGCCCAATGAACCCCGGCCAGAAACATCACCGTGCCACCCCCGCACAGCAGCAGGATCGAGGTGCCCAGATCGGGCTGCGTCAGCACCAGAAACGTTGGTACAAGGATGATGATCACCGGGAACAGCACCCAAAGTGGATGCGAGGTTTTACGGATCGGCAGCCAGTCGTAATAGGCCGCCAGAAACATCACCAGCCCGATCTTCATCAGTTCGGACGGCTGGATATTGATGAACCCCAGACTGATCCAGCGCTGCGCACCCATCGCGGCCGAGCCAAAGAAATCCACATAAACCAGCAGGATGAACGACACGCCATAGGCCAGCGCCGCCATGTTCCGCCAGAACCAGATCGGGACCATGGCCACGATGAACATGATGGCCATGCCCATGCCGAACCGTTTGAGTTGCGGCTCCATCCAGGGTTGCGCCGAGCCGCCCGCCACGGAATAGAGCATCAGAAAGCCAAAGCAGGCCACCGCGCACAGCAAAAGGACCAGCGGCCAGTTGATGAACAGCAACTTGCGCAGGCCGGTGGGGACAGATTTGAGGTTGTATTCAAGATAGCTCATGCAACTACGCCCTGTCGCTGCCGGTGCTGCCAGGGGCGACCCGGGCCGCAATCCGGGCCTGCTGCGCCGCAATCGTATCGCGCACACTGGACGGATATGCGGTCAGCGGGGGTGGCCCGTCATAAAGCGCCTGCAAGGTGATGTCCCGGCCAATGGGGGCGGCCACAGCCGACCCACCGCCACCATGCTCGACCACGACGCAGACGGCATAACGCGGGTTGTCATAGGGGGCAAAGCTGACCCACAAGGCATGGTCGCGTCGTTCCCAGGGCAGATCTGCGTTCGAGGTAACGCCGCGCGCCCGTTCCTCGGCGGTGATCCGGCGGACCTGCGACGTGCCGGTTTTGCCCGCCATCTGCATGCCCTCGGCCACAATCCGCGATCCATAGGCGGTGCCATGTTGGCTGTTGACCACGTCATTCATGCCCGCCCGGACCCGGCGCAGAAAGTTTTCGTTCAATCCCAGACTGTCACCCGCTCCCGAAGCCTGTTCCACCCCGTCAATCTTGTGGATCAGCCGGGGGGTCACATTGCGCCCGGTGGCCACCCTGGCCACCATGATTGCCAGTTGCAATGGGCTGGCCAGCACATAGCCCTGTCCGATCGAGGCATTGACTGTGTCGCCGATCCGCCATTCTTCGCCCCGGGTTTCGGTTTTCCATGCCTTGTCAGGGGCAAGCCCGGCTGTGACGGCGGACAGCGGCAGGTCGTGCTTTGCCCCCAAACCCAGCTTGCGGGCCATTTCGGCGATCTGGTCAATGCCCACCCGTTGGGCCATCTCGTAATAATAACAGTCGCAACTTTGCTTCAGGCTGTCGTTGAGATTGATGTTGCCGTGCCCGTTGCCCTTCCAGCAGTGAAACCGGGTTCCCGCAATTTCGACAGAACCGGGACAATACACCGTTTCTTCGGGATCGACAAAGCCGCCCTGCAATGCGGCAAGGCTGGTGACCAGCTTGAAGGTAGACCCCGGCGGATAGGACCCTTGCACTGCTTTGGCCGCCAGCGGACGATAGATATCCTCGTTCAACCCGGTCCAGTCGGCCACCGAAATGCCGCGCACGAACAGATTTGGGTCAAATCCGGGGGCCGAGGCCACAGCGCGCAGATCGCCCGTGGTGACGTCGATCACCACTGCGGCAGCACTTTCGCCCTCAAGCCGCGCCTCGCAATAGCTTTGCAGCCGACTATCAATGGACAATTGGATGTCAGCGCCGGAAATCCCCTCTTGCCGGTCCAATTCGCGCATCATCCGGCCGCCCGAATTGACCTCAATCCGCTTGGTGCCCGCCAAACCGCGCAGGTCGGATTCCATCTTTAACTCGACCCCGGTCTTGCCAATCTGAAACTTGGGGATTTGCAGCAGCGGATCGGGGTCTTCAAGCTGGCTGAGGTCATAGTCGCTGACCGGGCCGACATATCCCACCACATGCGCCATGTCAGAGCCCAGTGGATAGCGCCGCGACAGGCCCACTTCGGCGGTGATGCCGGGCAGGGCAGGGGCATTAACGGTGACTTTGGCGATATCCTCCCAAGGCACCCGGTCGATGATGGTTACGGGCTGCGTGGCAGAACGCTCCATCTCTTGCAGGGCGCGGGCGATGATTTCGGGGTCGATGGGCACAAGTGCTGTCAGGCGTCGCAGCACTTCGTCGACATCACCGGCATCTTCGCGCAAGATGACGATACGGTAATTCTGTTCATTCACCGCCAGCGGCACGCCATTGACATCAAAAATCAGGCCGCGTGCAGGCGCGAGCAGGCGGATCTTGATGCTGTTTTCGTCAGAGAGCAGGCGAAACTGATCGGCCTGATCTATCTGCAATGACTGCATGCGATAGGCCAAAGCGCCGATCAGGCTGACTTGCAAACCACCAATAATCAGGGCGCGACGGGTTATCATCCGGGCGCTGTCGGCCGCATCTTTGTTCGGGCGCCTCATGCGCGACCTCCCAGGGTGGTGAACTCGCCGGGGGTCGCGCGGCGGATACCAAGGGTGGCATAGGCCAGGGCCGCAACGACCGGATAGGACAGAATTGTCAGCACCATCTGGATCAAAGTCAAGCCCAGCGGGGCCTGCGGCAGCATCACGATCATCATTGCAAACCGATTGGCCAGCGTGATCGCCAGAATTCCAATGGCCACTGTGCCCCATTCCAATCCAAAAGCCAAAGACCGGAAACCAGCAGTGCGGGCGCGCAGAAATTCGGTCAGGATCAGGACAAGGGCGGCCATCAGGCCAGGCGGGCGTTGCAACAGCAGATCAATCAGAAAAAACAGCCCCGCAACCAGAACCAATGGCACATGATCGGGCCGGCGCGAGACCCAGACCACGGTCATTGCCAGCAACAGGTCGGGCCCGGTCCAATCGGGCGGCAGGGTTTGCAGCGGCAAGAGCTGCACAAACAGAATTGCCAGGGCGATGGCCAGAAACGTCGCCCGGCCAGTCCAGTTGCGCGGGGAAGCAATCTCAGCCATCGGTTGCTTCTCCCGGAGCGGCAACCGGCAGGGCAGGACCAAAGACCTGCGGCTCTGGTGCGGGAACCGGGGCGATCAGCGATCCGGGGTCGCTGATCACTTCGGTCACCGGGCTGCGGAGAACGCGCAAAAACTCCAGCCGTTCGTAATCGGCAGCAAGCCGGACCCGCAAGCGCCGGTCATTGCCCAGGGCTACTTGTCCGACCAGCAAATCACCCGGAAACAACCCGCCATCGCCGGAAGTGACCACGCGGTCGCCGGGGCGGATCAGGTCGGGATTGTCCAGAAAATCAATCGGCGGATAGATTGTATTGTCGCCGGCCAGAATGGCCCGCTGGCCGGACGGCTGGATCACTACCGGAATGCGGGACGATGTGTCGGTCAGCAGCAGCACCCGCGACGTGTTGCGCCCAACGCCCGAAATCCGCCCAATCAGCCCGATGCCGTCCATCGTGGGCCAGCCATCCAATATCCCGTCATGCGAGCCGACATTGAGCAGCACCGATTGGCGAAAGGGCGACCCGGAGTCGGTCAGCACGACGCCGGTGATAAAGGTCAGCTTGGGGTCAAGCTGCACATTATTCAGGTCCAGCAGCTTGGCGTTTTCCTGTTCGAGCTGCAATGCCGCCTCGCGCCAGGCGCGCATCTGCTGCAACTCGCGGCGCAGGTCCTGATTTTGGGCGGCAAGGCTTTGATAGCTTTGGAAATCAGCGATCAGATTGACCGTCCCTGTGACCGGGGCCATTGCCCATTCCAGATTGGGGACAATCGCATCATTCACCGCAGCGCGGACCCGTTCAACACGCGGACTGTCAATCCGCCACAGGGCAAACACACCCATCAGAACGGCCACCAGCAACCCGACCAGCAATCTGCGGATCGGGCGGGCGTAGTCTTCACGGTTTTGGCGGTCTCTGGCCAAAGGGGTATCCTCGTGCCGGTGTGATCAGCTGTCGTAATCAATCACATGGCGCAGTTGCTTTTCATACTCCAGCGCTTTGCCAGTGCCCAGGGCCACACAATTGAGTGACTCGTCGGCGACCGACACGGCCAGACCGGTCTGTTCGCGCAGGGCCAGATCTAATTGGCCCAGCAACGCGCCGCCTCCGGTCAGCATCACGCCCCGGTCAACGATGTCGGCGGCAAGGTCAGGGGGCGTGGCCTCCAATGCGGTCATCACGGCCTCGCAGATTTGCTGCACCGGTTCGGCCAAGGCTTCGGCCACCTGCGCCTGCGAAATCTCGGTTTCCTTGGGCACGCCGTTCAACAGATCGCGCCCGCGGATCATCATCGAGGTGCCACGCCCGTCATCGGGCATGCGGGCAGTGCCGATGCTGGTCTTGATCCGTTCGGCGGTGGATTCACCGACCAGCAGGTTATGCTGACGCCGCAGATAATTGATGATCGCCTCGTCCATCCGGTCGCCACC
>JANOMH010000421.1:0-1736 GCA_031420215.1 Rhodobacterales bacterium
CGCAGGCCCATGTCGGTGCTCCTTAAATTCCTGTCGCGACCCGGCGAAGCCGCGCCCGTCTGAACTCTATATAAACACCGCAACAGCAATCGGCTACTCTGCGTCAGCAAACCGGGCATACAATTTTTGCCGAACCACAGAAAGGACCATGATCGAATAAGCCATTGCCATAGTGGCGGGACCGGGCGGCAGAGGTGGATAAGTGGGAGTTGGACATATTTGTCCGACCTGGATCAGGCTGAACGATCAAGTGCAATTTCACACAGAGCCGGTGCAAAAGTGCCGGTTGCGTGCTTTCTGATCTCACCTATGTATTGGTCCAACCACTTTGCAGAGGACCATCTCATGCTGACCCAGATCAAAGGCCTGCACCACGTTACATCGCTGGCCTCCAGCGCCGCCGAAAACAACGCATTCTTCACCACAGTTCTCGGCCAACGCAGGGTCAAAAAGACCGTGAACTTCGATGCGCCGGACGTCTATCACCTGTATTATGGCGATGAGGTCGGGACCCCCGGTACGGTGATGACCTACTTCCCCTTCCCCCGTGCCTCCCGTGGCAAACCCGGCGCGGGCGAGGTGGGCACCACCGCCTATGCCGTGCCCAAGGGATCAACCAAAGCCTGGGCAGAGCGTCTCGCCACCTTCGACGTGCCGAGCGCGTCCGACACCCGCTTTGGCGAAACCCGGCTGCTCTTTGCCGCCCCCGATGGCGACCGCTTCGCGCTGGTCGAAACCGACGATCCCCGCGCCCCATGGACAGGCAATGGGATCAGCGCCGACATGGCAATCCGGGGCTTCCATTCCGCCGACATGCGCCTGCGCGATAGCGGGGCCACGGCAGAGCTGTTGAAATTCATGGGGTATCAGGAAACCGACCGGGCCGGGAACATCACCCGTTTTTCAACGCCCAACGGCACCGACGCCACGATTCTCGACCTTGAAGCCCTGCCCGGCGCCGCCCCCGCCCTGTCGGGGGCCGGATCAGTCCACCACATCGCCTTTGCCGTTGAAAACCGCGCCCGGCAACTCGAAGTGCGCGAGGCGCTGAAAGACACCGGCTGGCAGGTCACGCCCGTCATCGACCGGGATTATTTCTATGCCATCTACTTCCGCACCCCCGGCGGCGTGCTGTTCGAGGTGGCCACTAACGAACCCGGCTTCAACCGGGACGAAGACACCGCTCATCTCGGTGAGGCCCTGAAACTACCCAGCAAGCACGAACATCTGCGGGCCCGGCTGGAAAAACTGCTTGAACCGATCGGGGCCTGATATGTTAGCCGCACGCACTAAGGGAACAGCGGGCGCTGCGCTGTTCCTGACATTCCACGGAACAGGCGGGAACGAACACCAGTTCCACGAGTTCGCCCGCGACCTGATGCCCGACGCCCACATCACCAGCCCGCGCGGCGAGGTGTCCGAAAACGGCGCGCTGCGCTATTTCCAGCGCACCGGCGAGGGGCGCTATGACATGGCCGATCTGGCCGCCCGGACCAGCGCGATGGCCGACTTCATCGCCGCCGAACAGGTCGCGACCGGGGCGAAACGTGTCATCGGGCTGGGCTATTCCAACGGGGCCAACATTCTGGCCTCGGTCAGTTTTCAGCGCCCCGATCTGCTGACCGATCTGATCCTGCTGCACCCGCTGATCCCCTTTGACCCCGCGCCGCAGCCGGGCCTGGCCGGGCGGCGTGTCCTGATCACCGCAGGGCGGCGCGACCCGATCTGCCCGGCTG
>JANOMH010000422.1:0-1505 GCA_031420215.1 Rhodobacterales bacterium
CTTCAACAAGGATCGCCACCTCAACCACCGAGCTGTCTTCAAGGCGAACCGCGCCGCCGCTCTCGCTGAGTGGCGTCAACTCGGTGCAGCCTGATTCCGACGAGCTGCGTCTTTCAGAGACATGGGGTAATCGCGGGAGCGAGCCCCTGCCAGGGTCGTGATCGAGCGTTCGGATGCAAATTGGCAGTGGGTGGTTGTTCCCCGATAGGATGGAAAACGGGCTCACGATTGTGACACCGGGCCCAAGCATCGAATTGGAGAACAACCGTGGACCAGTATGTCGGATTGGACGTTTCATTGAAAGAGACTGCGGTCTCTGTGCGGCAGGATGGCAAGCGGATCTGGCGTGGAAAATGCCCGTCTGATCCAAAGCTTCTGGCCGCCGTGATCCGCAAGCGCGCGCCCGAGGCGATACGCATTGTGTTCGAGACCGGTCCTTTGTCGATCTGGTTCTTTCACGCGCTGAGGGAGGAAGGCTTGCCGGCGATCTGCATCGACGCCCGGCATGCCAAGGCGGCGCTCGACATGGCGCCCAACAAGACCGACGCCAACGACGCCGATGGCTTGGCGCAGCTTGCCGAAGTGGGCTTTTACCGGGAAGTCCGGGTCAAGCACTATGACAGCATGCTGAGCCGCACGCTGGTGGGCGCCCGCACTCAGCTGATCAAGATATCAACTGAGCTATCCAATCAGATTCGCGGACTGATGAAGACGTTTGGGCTGGTTGTTCCCAAGGGCGCCGGCCGCGTGTTCGAAGCCAATGTTCGCCGGCTGCTTGCTGACAATGACGGGCTGGCGCGGATCATTCTGCCTCTGCTCGAGGCCTGGCGCAGCATCCGCGGCCGTGCGGCAGAGCTCGATCGACAGGTTATTGCAGCTGCGCGCAACAGCGCGCCGTGCCGGTTGCTGATGTCGATCCCGGGGGTTGGCGCGGTGACGGCGACATCGTTCACCGCCGCAATCGAAGACCCGGAGAACTTCAAGAGGTCGCGCGCGGTAGGCGCATGGCTGGGGCTGACCACCAGACGTCACCAATCCGGCGAGGTCGACTATAACGGCCATATCTCGCGGCGAGGCGACAATCATCTGCGCGGCCTCCTCTACGAGGCGGCGACGGTGATACTGACCCGCGCCGTCGCTGACAGTGCGCTTCGCACCTGGGGGCGGAAGCTGTGGGAAAAGCTCGGCTTCAAGCGAGCCGCCGTCGCCGTGGCGCGCAAGCTCGCCGTCATCATGCATGCGATGCTGAAGAACGGCGAGATCTTCGATCCGGCTGCAGGCGCGACCGCTTGAGCTCCCCACGACGCAGGGCGTCAGGAGATCTACCATGACATAGGAGCAGACGATTACAGGATTGCATCCATAGCTTCGGATGCATCGAGCCGTCCCTGCCGGGACGTCGGTCGGATCATTCCGTCAAACCGGTTGCAGTTGCGCCATCTACCCGCAAACTGCGTCAGAGACATTGGAAGATCTGTTCCGCGAAGACCCATCATGCGGCGACC
>JANOMH010000423.1:0-1679 GCA_031420215.1 Rhodobacterales bacterium
CAGATGCGCTGATGAACCTGTCAACATTCAGCGCTTCAGAACCCACGACCGACCCCGCATTCTTTCTGGCAAAGACCGCAGACCAGACCGACGCCACCCTCGGGCAGGTGCTGACGGCGCTGCACAGCAGCACCGGTGGGACAGTGCAGATCGACTCGAGGTTGACCGCGCTGGCCAAGGATCAGTCCAGCCTTGCCGCGCTGAATATTGGCGGTTTGCTGCGGCTGGATCAGGGCTATTCGCTGGCGATGGGGGCGGTGACTATCGCCATCTTCGTGTTCGGGCTGCTGCTGCAACGCCGCCGCGAATATGTGACGCTGCGCGCACTTGGCATGCAGCCCACCGCGATCCGCAGCCTGATCGGGGCCGAAGCCGGGACGGCGGCCATCGCGGGCTGTGTGGTGGGGGTGCCGGTCGGGCTGGTCATGGCGTTTTATCTGACCCGCGTGCTGCGCCCGCTGTTCGTGCTGAACCCGCCCTATCTGGTGCCACCCGGATCGCTGGGACTGGTGCTGGCCAGTGTGCTGATTGCGGCGGCGGTTGCGGCGGTTGCGGCCTCGGCTTTGGTCAACCAGCTGGATGCGACCGAGCTGCTGCGCGATGATTGAGGGCGGCAGTATCCTGCCGCCCGCAACGGCTCAGACCGCTGTCAGTTCCTCGCCGTCATGTGTGACGCTCATATAGGCCACGATACCGGCAATCGCTGTCAGGAACAGCGCGCTGGTGATGATCGTGCCGAACCCCAGACCGCCGTATTCCGCAGGTTGCGACAGCAAATCCCCGAACGACGCCCCCAGGGGCCGCGTCAGGATATAGGCCAGCCAGAAGCCAAGGATCGCATCAAGCTTCAGAAAGAAGTAGCCGAAGGTCAGTGAGGCAATGATCATCGCGAACAGGATGCCCGAGGCAAGGTAGCCCAGCGCGAAATGTTCCGCCACCAGATCGCCCGCCGCCGTGCCCAGCGCAAAGGTGAACAGGATCGCCAGCCAGTAATAGGCCTCGCGCTTGGTGGTAAAGATCGAATGGATCGACAGGGTTTTTTCGGACAGGTACCACAGCGCGAATGTGGCGATCAGCGCCAGCGAAAATCCAATGGTCGTGGCCAGCAGCGACACCCCGAAATTATCCACCAGATTGTCGGTGACCAGCGTGCCAACGATGCTGACCAGCACCACGGCCAGCCAGTAACTCCAAGGCACATAGCGCTTTTGTCCGAATTGCAGCACCATCGCCCCGAGCAGAACGCAGGCCATGATCAGCGATGTCGCCGTCAGCCCCAGCCCCAGATTGACCGCCAGATAATCGGCGGCGGTTTCGCCCATGGTGACGGCCATCAGCTTGATGAACCAGAAGTCGACGGTGACTTTTGGGACGCGGTTGTATGCTATCGGGCTTGAGGCCCGTGAAAGGGATGTCATGATCTCTGTCCTTGGATTGCGGGGCCGTTTGCCGGCGCCCAAAAGGTTAATTGGCGAGTAGGGCCAGCGCCTGCGCAGAAAACCCGTCGGCCCGCGCGTCATCATCGGCATTGCAGCGTTCCAGCGCCTTGGTCTGGAAATCGCTCGCCGCCGTCAGGTCTGCGCCTGTCACCTTGGTGGTCGCCAGCGCTGTGGTCAGGCTGGCCAGCATATCCTCGCAGGGCAAGGCGCGGCCATTGGTGTCGGTCACCACGATGCCCG
>JANOMH010000424.1:0-2215 GCA_031420215.1 Rhodobacterales bacterium
GACGAGGTCCCACTTTTCCTTGTGCAGCCAATCGTTCTTGGCCTTGATGTTGCCCGCCGTGTCGCGGCCGAGTAGGTCCTGGAAAGAGCCGAAATACACGACCGGCTTCTTGCGGTCAATCTGCGTGGGGTCGCCGCCGGAAGACTTCGACAAGTACTGCCAGCCATTGAAATCGATGTGGTTTTCCAGATCGGTCTGCCAGGCATCCTCGACGGCCGGTTTGAAGGTCACGACCAATACCCGCTTGGCCCCCAACTTCTTCGCCAGATGATACGAGGCAAAGGTCTTACCGAACCGCATCTTCGCATTCCAAAGGAATCGCGGAACGGAGTGCATGTCTTCAGCCCAGCGCGAATGGAAATAAGCGTGCGTTACGCGCACCGCTTCGGCCTGCTCGCGGCGCATTGCGAAGGTTTGGTGGCGGTTGCCACTGACCTTTTTCCTCGTTCGCAGCTCGGTAAGCACGGTCGCCACTTCCGCGACCGTGCAGCGCATCCATTCCAATTCACTTCTGGAAAAGCCCTTGCGGACAAGCGCCGCCCGAACGTCATGGTCGGAAAAAATCGATCCATCTCCGCGTTCGGCGGGCGCGTCGAGTTCAATGCGGAAGTTTTTGATTGCTGCAGTGCGGAGCTGCTCCCCCACCCGGCTTTTCACATCCCGCGTTGTCTGTCCGACCTTGAGCAGCCCAGCATGAGCTTCATCGGCAATCGAATATGCGTAAATGCGTGGCCGCGCCTCCGGCTTCGGCGCGAGGATGTCGTCAATGGTCTGCCTATTCATCGCCGACGGTTCCGTCCATCGGACGTATCATAGATTCAATGAATAGCTGCTCCTCTTCAGTAATTCCGTACTTTTCGTAAAGCTCGGCGTCCGTCCATATTTGATCCCAGTCCTGCACAGGCACCCAGCGGTACATCCCCCGGAATGCATGCTGGGCTGGTTTCCGGAGCGATACCAGAAATCGGGCAAGTTTTGTGCGCAAATACGACTCGACGCTTCTTGCCGCGGTGAGGGATGCTAAGGGACCGGCAACGAGATACGTTTGGGTGCAGGCCGAGCCGGGTTCGCCGATCATCGATGGCCCTAGGACCAAATCCACTCCGCTCCTCTCGCGTTCCCTTCCAGATCCGGCAACTGGAAGAAATACCTTCCACACGTCTATCAAATGGGTGTTCTTGCTCACGGCGTCTCGGGGCATGGCACCACGAACTCGGTTGGTGCCGACGTTGGCATACAGGCGCAGTTGCCCGTCTTTCGGGTCGGCACCTTTAGTGTATTGCGTGAAGTTTGTCGCCAGGCCGAACGGAGTGTCCCCACTGACAAGCTCTTCAAAGGATCGCTCGCCGGTGGCGACGACCTTTCGCAAGATGTTAAGCGCGCGGCTGTCCCGAACGAAGACATCGAATTCATCCAGAACACGCGGTTCTGGTCCAATGGTGGAACCGTTCTTCAGGTAGGTGCATTCGCACGCCCCAGGGTTCTCCCTGTTCCAAAGAAAATAGCAAATTCCTCCACCGATCCCGACCGTCGGGAACGCGTCCTTCGCGTTCTCAAAGTCAACCATGGTCCGCACACGGCGATCACCAAGAAACTCAGCACGAAATTCACCGAGCCCGCGCCCGCCCGCCATCCATCTTGACGGGATAACCATGCTGAGGAATCGCGGTTCCAGTTGCATGGCTTGCTTCACAAAGTACTGGTAGATTGGGGAGTCATTCGTGCCGCCTCCACCGCCAGACGACTGGTACGGTGGGTTCCCGATTATGACGTCGAACTGCATGCCGCCTCCAAAGATCTCGGCGACCCGAGACTTGATGTCTTCTGTGTGGATGAACGCGTAAGCGTGGGTTTCTAGGCCTTGGCCGCGATCAAGCGCTGTTTGACTTGCACCGCAATGCCGACATTTGCCGTTTACCCAAGTATGCTCTGTGCGTTCGAACCAGATATTCCCGTCGTCCGACTTGAAACTGCGGGCAATGGAATGCTCACCTTTTGCGTGCTTTGAACAATATAGACTACGCCGTGCCAAGAGGCTCGTCAGTCGGGTGATGGCGATACCAAAAACCTGTTTGGTAAGAATATGATCAACACGGGTCTGGACATCCGGAATTTCGAAAGCCAGTCCCGAAGTTAGACGGCTGGTGATCTCCCGCAAGAACACACCGGATTTGGTGAAAGGATCAAGGAATTTCACCGCCTTGTCAGCCCAGAT
>JANOMH010000425.1:0-4086 GCA_031420215.1 Rhodobacterales bacterium
GACCTGTATGAGCGTGCGGAGCGGGTCACACGGGTCAAACATGATCTTGGCGCCCTGCAAGCTCTCATCAAAGAACGGATTTCGGTTTGAACGTCCAACTGCACACTTTGTCCAACGGGTTTCGCGTCGCCACTGAATTGATGCCCGGCCTCAAATCCACATCCATCGGCATCTGGGTGCTGGCAGGCGGGCGGCACGAGCGGATCGAACAGAACGGCATCGCGCATTTTCTGGAGCATATGGCGTTCAAAGGCACCGCAACCCGCAGCGCCTTGGAAATCGCCGAAGCGATTGAGGATGTGGGCGGCTATATCAACGCCTATACCAGCCGCGAAATGACTGCTTATTACGCGCGCGTTCTGGAAATCGATGTGCCGCTCGCGCTGGATGTCATTGCCGATATTCTGCTCAACCCGGTGTTCGATCCCGACGAGATCGAGGTTGAGCGCGGCGTGATCCTGCAGGAAATCGGCCAGACCCTCGACACCCCCGACGACATCGTCTTTGACTGGCTGCAAGAGGTGGCCTATCCCGATCAGCCCCTGGGCCGCACCATTCTGGGCCCGACCGAACGGGTGGGCGCGTTTGACAAGGCCGATCTGTCCACCTTTGTCGGCGAACATTACGGCCCCGGCCAGATGATTCTGTGTGCCGCGGGGGCGGTCGACCACGACGCTTTGTGCAAGCGGGCCGAGGAACTGTTCGGGCATCTGTCGCCCATCATCACCCCCGCCCTGATCCACCCCGCGAAATTCCACGGCGGTGAGCGGCGCGAAAACAAGGCACTCGAACAAGTGCATTTTGCACTGGCTTTGGAAGGGCCAAACTACCGCGACCCCGAGATTTTCACCGCCCAGGTCTATTCCATGGCGCTTGGCGGCGGCATGTCGTCCCGGTTGTTTCAGGAGATTCGCGAAAACCGGGGGTTGTGCTATACGATTTTTGCGCAGGCCGGGGCCTACGAAGATACCGGGCTGACCACAATCTATGCCGGCACCAGTGCTGAACAGATCGCCGAACTGGCCAATCTGACCATGGACGAGATGAAACGTGCGGCTGATGATATGAGCGAGGCCGAGGTTGCCCGCGCCCGTGCGCAGATGAAGGCAGGCATGGTGATGGGGCTGGAAAGCCCGTCAAACCGCGCCGAACGGCTGGCCCGCATGCTGTCGATCTGGGGCCGGGTGCCCACTTTGGACGAGGCCATCGAGAAAATCGACGCGGTCAATGTGCGCGATGTGCGCGATTTTGCCGCCAAAATGGCCGGGCAGGCGGGCAAGGCCATGGCGCTTTATGGCCCGGCAGAAGCTGCACCCACTTTGGCCGATCTGCAGGCCCGGCTCGCGGCCTGATGCTGGGGGCGCGGTCCAAGGTCAGGATCGAGACTGAACGGCTTAGCCTGCGCCCGCCGCAACACGGCGATTACCGGGCCTGGTCGGCGCTGCGGCGCGATTCCGCCGCTTTCCTGCAGCCTTGGGAACCGACCTGGGCCGAGGATCACCTGTCGCGCAAGTCGTTCACCAACCGGGTTTACTGGGCGCAACGGTCGATCAGCGGTGGCACGGCGGTGCCCCTGTTCCTGATCCGGCGGGCCGATGACATGCTGCTCGGGGCGATCACACTGGACAATATCCGGCGCGGCCCGGCGCAGGCCGGCACCACCGGCTACTGGATCGGCGCACCCTTTGCCCGGGCGGGGTATATGCGCGAGGCGATTGCCGCCGTGATCAATTATGCCTTTCAGACGCTGGACCTGAGCCGGGTCGAGGCGGGTTGTTTGCCCGAGAATACGCCGTCCCGCCGGTTGCTGGAAAACTGCGGCTACAAATACGAAGGGGTGGCGCAAAGCTATCTGCAGATCGCGGGACGCTGGCGCAACCATGTCCTTTACGCCAATTTGCGTCATGACCGGCGGGGCAAAACCGATGCCGGATAGCGGGCTGAACCCGGTCACGCCCGGCGTTGAGGCCGACTTGCGTGCAACTCTGCCTGCCGCCGCATTTCGTGACGGGGCGGGCTACCTGACCGAACCGCGAGGCCGCTGGACCGGGCAGGGGCTGGTGGTGGCCCCCGGTTCCACTGCCCAAACCGTCACCCTTGTCCGGGCCTGTGCGGCAGCCCGCGTC
This sequence comes from Rhodobacterales bacterium, assembly GCA_031420215.1. Lineage (GTDB taxonomy): Bacteria > Pseudomonadota > Alphaproteobacteria > Rhodobacterales > Rhodobacteraceae > JANOMH01. The sequence continues at coordinate 2,127 of JANOMH010000425.1, forward strand.
GGCATCGTGCCCTATAGCGGCGGCACCGGGTTGGTCGGCGGGCAGATCATGCCAGATGGCCCGCGCCCGGTGATCCTTTCACTGGAGCGGATGAACCGGATTCGCGCAATCTATCCATCTGAATCGGTGCTGGTGGCCGAAGCGGGGGTGATCCTGGCCGATTTGCAAAAGGCCGCCGCCAGCGCAGGCAAGCTTTTCCCGCTCTCGCTCGCCTCCGAAGGGTCGGCCCGGATTGGCGGGCTGTTGGGCACCAACGCGGGCGGGGTGAATGTGTTGCGCTATGGCAATGCGCGGGCGCAATGTCTGGGGCTGGAAGTGGTGACCGCCCAAGGCGAGGTCTGGAATGGCCTGACCCGGCTGCGCAAGGATAATATGGGCTACGATCTGCGCGATCTGCTGATCGGGTCCGAAGGCACGCTTGGGGTGATCACCGCCGCCGCCCTGCGCCTGATGCCGCAACCTGCGCAGATCGGGGCGGCGATGCTGGCCGTGCCCTCGCCCGCCGCCGCACTGGACCTGCTGGCACTTGCGCAGGATCAGTTTGGCGAAACCATTTCAGCTTTTGAACTGATCCATCGTCAAGGCGTTGATTTTCTGACCGAAACTGGGTTCCCCTTCAAGCCCCCGTTCAAGACCCAGCCCGATTGGATGGTGTTGGTCGAGATCGGCGCGGCGCCTGGACCTCGCCCCGAAGCCGGGCTGGAGTCACTTTTTGCTGACGCTTTGGACAAGGGTTTGGTGACGGATGGAGTCATTGCCAGCAGCTTGTCCGACCGCGCGACCTTGTGGCATATCCGCGAAACCATTCCTTTGGCCAACCGCCGCGTGGGGGCGATCAGTTCGCATGACATCTCGGTGCCGCTGAGCCTGCTGCCCGAATTCATCACCCGCGCCGGGGCGGAAATCGCCCGGATCGGGGACTTCCGGATCAATTGCTTTGGCCATCTGGGTGACGGCAACCTGCACTATAATGTCTTTCCGGTACGGGGCAGGACCAAAGACGACGACGCACCATACCGTGACAGGATCAAGACCGCCGTGCATGACCTGACCCATAAGATGGGCGGATCGATCAGTGCGGAACACGGGATTGGCAGGCTCAAGACCGGCGACCTGGAACATTATGGCGATCCGGTGAAACTGGCGCTGATGCGCGCCGTTAAGGCCGCGCTTGATCCGCTCGGCATCATGAATCCGGGGGCGGTGTTGCGGTAGAGTCGGTCAAATTTGTCCGACCTACGCCAGCGCTTGCATGAACCGCGCCACTTCGCCCTCGGTATTGTAATAATGCACCGATGCGCGGACCAATGCGTCGATCCCGCGCGCCCCAAGGTCCAGTTGCGCATAAGTCGCGGGCGAGACCGAGACATTGATCCCCAATGTTGCGAGGCGCTTTGCCGTCGCCGCCGGGGCCTCGCCGTTCAGCCGAAAAGTCACAATCCCGGATTTCACTGCCCCCAGATCTTGCACCGTGCAGCCCGGAACCATGGTCAAAGCCTGTCGCAAGCCAGCGGCCAGCCCCTGTACCCGCGCCTCGATCTGCGGCAGCCCTATCGCGCGGGCATAGGCCACAGCCCGCGCCAGGCCGATCTTGCCCGCCACATTGCTTTCCCAATTCTCGAACCGTTTGGCACCGGGCACCCACGTATAACTGTCCGGCCCGGTCCAGGTGGCCGCATGCAGGTCGATGAACGGGGGATCGAGCTGGTCGATCACCGCGCGAGAGATATAGAGAAACCCGGTCCCGCGCGGCCCGCGCAGGAACTTGCGGCCAGTACCGGACATCAGGTGACAGCCGATGGCCCCCACATCCAGCTCGATCTGCCCCACCGATTGGCAGGCATCCAGCAGATAGATCAGCCCATGTCTGGCCGCTACCGCCCCGACCGCTGCCGCCGGATTGACCAGCCCGGATTGCGACGGGCAATGGGTGATCGCCACCAACCGGGTGCGCGGGCCG
>JANOMH010000426.1:0-2917 GCA_031420215.1 Rhodobacterales bacterium
CCTATGACTCTGCCGCCCGGCGGCACACGTCGTTTTCATCGGTCTGGGTTTACCCGGTGGTCGATGACAATATCGAGATCGAGGTGCAGGACAAAGACATCCGCATCGACACATACCGATCCTCCGGTGCCGGTGGCCAGCACGTCAACACCACCGATTCCGCCGTGCGCATCACCCACCTGCCCACCGGAATCGTCACCACCAGTTCGGAAAAATCCCAGCACCAGAACCGCGATGTGGCGATGAAGGCGCTGAAATCGCGGCTGTATCAAATGGAGCTGGACCGCCGGAATGCCGCGATCAACGAGGCGCACGAGGCCAAGGGCGATGCAGGCTGGGGCAACCAGATCCGGTCCTACGTCTTGCAACCGTATCAGATGGTCAAAGACCTGCGCACAAGCCATGAAACATCGGACACCCAAGGCGTCTTGGATGGCGATCTGGACGGGTTCATGGCCGCAACACTAGCGCAGGATATGGCCGGCAAGGGCCGCAGCGATGCGATTGCCGACGACTGATCTTGCGCCTGATCGCCACCCAACCCAGCGACTATTGGGCATTCCGGCCGGGCGGCATTTGGCGCGGCTGTCGGGTGCCCGTTGGCGGGCTGGAGCCTGCTCCGACCCTCAAAATGCTCGCCGGATTGTCGGCGCGGTTACAGGCGGCCCAAGGGTGGGGCACATGGGTCGGCGTGGTTGATCATGACGTGGTCGTCTCGATTGCGGTCAAACGTCCGGTCACTGATGCCAGGGTCGAAATCGGCTATGGCGTTGCGCTGGACCTGCGGGGAAGGGGTTTCGCGACTATGGCTGTTCTGGCGGTCCTGACCGAACTGCACCACAAGGGCGTGCAGTTGGTGACCGCCGAGAGTGCAGTTGCCAACCCCGCCTCGGCCCGCGTTCTGGCCAAAACCGGCTTTGTGTTGACAGGCAAACGCCCTGATCCACTGGATGGAGTGCTGAATTTGTGGGAGCGTGCGCTATGACTGATCTTCTCGGGCTTGACGCTTTGACTTTGTCCGCGCAACTGGCCCGGCGCAAGGTCAGTGCGGTCGAGTTGATGCAGGCCACCTTGACCCGGATCGCCGCCGTCAACCCCGGGCTCAACGCCATTGTCAATTTGCGCGACGCAGACACTTTGTTGGCCGAGGCCGCAACCGCTGATCAAACTCCGCGCAAAGGTTGGCTACACGGGATCCCCTTTGCGATCAAAGACCTGGCCGACGCACAAGGCCTGCCCACTACCCAAGGCTCCCCCGCCTTTGCAGGCAGTGTCGCCGCGGGTGATGACCTGATGGTGCAGCGTATCCGGGCCGCCGGGGCGATCATCATCGGCAAGACCAACACGCCCGAGTTCGGGCTGGGGTCGCACACCTTCAACCCGGTCTTTGGGCCAACAAGAAACGCCTTTGACCCCACCAAATCCGCAGGCGGTTCATCTGGTGGGGCAGCTGTGGCACTGGCCACCGGAATGGTTTGTGTGGCCGACGGGTCTGACATGATGGGCAGTTTGCGCAACCCGGCAGGCTGGAACAATGTCTATGGATTCAGGCCCACATGGGGGCGGGTGCCGGCCGAGCCTGAGGGCGACAGTTTCCTGCATCAACTCTCCACCAATGGCCCGATGGCGCGCAATCCGGCCGATATCGCGGCACTGCTTGACACCATGGCGGGACCTGAGCCACGCCTGCCGCTGGCCATGCCCTATGACGCCATGCTGCCCCAGATCAACGCGCCGGTGACCGGTCGCCGGATCGGCTGGCTTGGCGATTGGGGCGGGGCCTATCCGATGGAAACCGGTATTCTGACCACCTGCACTATGGCGTTGGAAAAATTTACCGCACTCGGTTGCACTGTGACCCCGGTCGCAGCACCGTTCCCGGCGAACCTGCTATGGCAATCATGGATCACCCTGCGGTCATGGGCAGTGGCGGCCAGCCTTGGGCCGTTATTGGACCAGGGGCATGGCTTGAAACCCGAGGCGCATTGGGAAATTGAACAAGGCCGGGCGCTAAGCGCCAGCGCGATCCACGCCGCATCGACCGTCCGGTCCGACTGGTTCCGGGCCTGTGCCAAATTGTTCAACGATTACGATGCGCTGATCCTGCCCTCGGCGCAAGTCTGGCCATTCCCGATTGACTGGCGCTGGCCACAAAGCATCGGCGGGGTCACGATGGACACCTATCATCGCTGGATGGAAGTCGTGGTCCCGGTCAGTCTGATCGGGCTGCCCTGCCTGTGCGTGCCCGCTGGGTTCGGCCCGACTGGCCTGCCCATTGGCCTGCAACTTATCGGGCGGCGGGGCGTTGATGCGGGGGTGTTGCAACTGGGGCAGGCGTGGCACCAGATCGCAAACTGAACACCGTCGCGGGCACCGGGGCGGCCCTGCCAAAATCCGGCACATCATAGCGGGCAACCGCGTGCAGCTGGTCCACAGGCAGTGGCGCGCGGCCCGGATCGCCGACCAAAACCCCGATCCCCTGTGCCCTTGCCCGGTCCAGAAACGCCAGCACCGGGACGACAAGGTTGGGGTCATAAAACAGATCGCCGACAAGGACCAGATCGACCGCTGGCAAGTCGCCCGCAAGCACATCCCTTGGCAAAACCTCAAGCCGCACATGGTTTGCCACTGCATTCACCCCGGTTGCAACCTGGCCCAGCGGATCAATTTCAGCGGCAAAAACCACGGCTCCGGCCCGTGCGGCCACAATCCCGACAAGTCCAGAACCTGCACCAAGGTCGAGCACGCGCTTACCCCGGACGACCTCTGGGCGATCCTGCACATAGCGGGCCAGCACCGCGCCCCCGGCCCAGACATAGGCCCAATAGGGGGTCACTTCGGTCAACCGACGCAAGCCGCTGGTCGGGGCCGCCAGATGCAGCATCACGCCGGGCAATCCCGGAACCGGGGTCAGCGG
>JANOMH010000427.1:0-9176 GCA_031420215.1 Rhodobacterales bacterium
TTGTTTCCAAGTCGCAGGCCAGCGCAAGCCCCCCAAAATGGTCGCTTTCAGGCTAGGCAGCGTTAACGGCTCATGCCCTAATGCCGATGACAGGAGGATGACATGAACGCCGCACCCCGCCAAAACCTGACGCACTGGCAGGAACGAGTAGACCTCGCCGCCAGTTTTCGCTGGACCGCGCGGCTGGGAATGCATGAATCCGTGGCCAACCATTTTTCCTTGGCGGTGAACGACGACGGATCGAGGTTTCTGATGAACCCGAACCAAAAGCATTTCGCGCGGATCAAGGCATCCGACATGCTGCTGATCGACGCGCATGATCCGGCCACTCATACCGGGCCAAACGCGCCGGACCCGACGGCATGGGGGCTGCATGGCTCCTTGCATCGTCTGGTGCCACACGCCCGCTGTGCCATGCATGTGCATTCGATATTTGCCACCGTGTTGGCCAGTCTGGCCGACAGCCGCCTGCTTGCGATCGACCAGAACACGGCGATATTCCACGACCGGATGGTGATTGATGACAGTTACGGTGGTTTCGCATTTGCTGAGGAAGGCGCGCGTTGCGCCGCCCTATTTGCCGACCCGGGCAAAAAGGTCATGGTCATGGGCAATCACGGGGTGCTGGTCATCGGGGCGACCGTGGCCGAAACCTTTAACCGGATGTATTACTTTGAACGTGCTGCCGAAACCTATATCCGCGCCCTGCAAACCGGGCTGCCCCTGCGGGTGCTTGACGATGCAATAGCCGAAAAGGTGGCGGTAGAGACCGAGAATTACGCCGGGTTCGATGTGAACCACCTGAGTGAACTCAAGGCCATTCTGGATGAAGATGGCGCGAATTACGCAAGTTAGAGACGACATATGCATTACGGCCTGACCGACGAACACCAAATGATCGCGTCCACTGTCCGCAGCTTTGTGGAAAACGAAATCTATCCGCATGAGGAACTGGTCGAGCGAAGCGGTTTTGTGCCGCAAGAGATTGCTGACGACATCAAGCGCAAGACCAAAGCGCTGGGTTTTTACGCCTGCAACTTTCCCGAATCCGTCGGAGGCGCTGGGCTGAACCATCTGGAATTCGCGCTGGTCGAACGGGAATTGGGGCGCGGTTCAATGGCGCTGAACCACTTCTTTGGTCGCCCACAGAACATCCTTATGGCCTGCACCGGCGATCAGACCCAACGCTACCTGTTGCCCGCCGTGCGGGGCGAGCGGATGGATGCATTGGCGATGACCGAACCGGGGGCCGGGTCGGATGTGCGTGGGATGAAATGCACCGCGCGGCGCGATGGCGGCGATTGGGTGGCGAACGGGACCAAACATTTCATCTCCGGTGCCGAACACGCCGATTTCGTCATCGTCTTTATGGCGACGGGCGAGGACGTGACCGACAAAGGCCCAAAGAAGCGGATCACGGCGTTTCTGGTGGACCGGGGCACGCCGGGGTTTACGATCAGGGACGGTTACAAGTCGGTCTCGCATCGCGGCTACAACAACATGATCCTGGAATTCGACGACTGCCGCCTGCCCGATGCCCAGGTTCTGGGGCAGGTCGATGGCGGGTTTGACGTGATGAACACCTGGCTTTATGCGACCCGGATCACGGTGGCAACGATGTGCGTTGGACGCGCCCGGCGGGTGTTTGACTACGCGCTGGATTATGCAGCCACCCGCGAACAGTTCGGCCAGAAGATTGGTAAATTTCAGGGAGTCAGCTTTCAATTGGCTGATATGATTACCGAAATCGACGCCGCCGACTTGCTGACGCTCTGCGCTGCCGACCGGTTGGACAAAGGGCTGCCCGCGAACCGCGAAATTGCTTCGGCCAAGCTTTATGCCTCGGAAATGCTGGCGCGGGTGACCGATGCCGCGATTCAGGTGCATGGCGGGATGGGGTTGATGGACGATTATCCGCTGGAGCGGTTCTGGCGCGATGCAAGGGTGGAACGGATCTGGGATGGCACGTCAGAGATTCAGCGCCATATCATCAGCCGCGATCTGCTACGCGCGCTGGGTGCGTAAGAACTTTTATGCGCGCCGCGCGGGGATATTTAGGGCCAAAAGAAGCAAAAGACCGGTCCGCCCATTCTTTTGGCCCTTAAATATCCCCGCCGGAGGCTCCGACCTCTCACCAAATACAGGGTATCAATGTGAAGCGTGATCTTTCCCGCCTGCTCCGCCCCAAGTCGATCGCCGTAATCGGCGGCGGCGCGTGGTGTCGTGCCGTGGTAGGGCAACTGGCCAAGTCGGGGTTTGCCGGGGCGGTCTGGCCCGTGCATCCAACAGCGGACGAAATTGGTGTTTTCAGGGCCTATGCAGGCACGAATGCCCTTCCATTCGCACCGGATGCGGCCTTTGTCGGGATTAACCGCGATGCAACTATCGGGGCTGTTCAAGAGCTGTCGCAGATGGGTGCTGGCGGGGCGGTTTGTTTTGCTTCTGGCTTTGCCGAAGTTGAAGACGGCGCAGACCTGAACACCCGGTTGCTGAATGCAGCTGGCGACATGCCGTTTTTGGGGCCGAACTGCTATGGCATGATCAATATGCTGGACGGTGCACTGTTGTGGCCCGATCAGCATGGTTGTTTGCCGGTAGACCGGGGTGTGGCCATCCTGACCCAGTCGTCGAACATCGCGATTAATCTGACCATGCAATCCCGCGCCTTGCCGATTGCTTATGTCGTAACCTGTGGCAATCAGGCGCAAACCACGCAGGCGCAGATTGCTTTTGACCTGTTGGATGATCCACGGGTCACGGCGATTGGGTTGCATATCGAGGGGTTCGGCAACTTGGGTGACTGGCAGGCGCTGGCAAGAAAGGCGCTGGCAAAGGGCATTCCGCTTGTCGCGCTGAAAGTGGGTCGGTCGCAGCAGGCGCAAACTGGCACTGTCTCGCATACTGCCTCGCTTGCCGGGGGGGACGCCGGTGCGCAGGCGTTGCTTGACCGGTTGGGCATCGCGCGGGTCAATGACCTTGCGACATTACTGGAGGCGTTGAAACTGTTGCATGTGACTGGCCCACTGCCCAACAGCAATCTGGCGTCGATCAGTTGTTCCGGCGGCGAGGCGTCTTTGGCCGCAGATACTGCATTTGGCCGTGCTGTCCAGTTTCCGCCGCTGAACCCCCGTCAGCATGCCGGTCTGTTTGCGGCCCTTGGTCCAAAGGTCGCTTTGGCCAATCCGCTGGACTATCACACTTATATCTGGCGCGACACAGCTGCGATGACAGATGCGTTTTCGGCCATGATAGACCCTGTTTTGGCGCTGACGCTGCTGATCGTGGATTTCCCCCGCTCTGATCGTTGTGACCCTGCCGATTGGGAATGCACCATACAGGCGGCACTGGCCGCGCGGGCTGGAACTGGCGGAAATGTCGCTATGGTCGCCAGTTTGCCCGAGTTGATGCCCGAGGCAGTGGCGGCCCGGCTGATGGCAGGCGGCGTAGTCCCGCTGTGCGGCTTGACCGAGGCCATAGCGGCAGCCGAAGCCGCACAGCGCCGGGTCGCACCGGATCTGGCCCTTGACCTGCTGTTGTCGGGCCCGACCCAAAAGGTCGTCACCTTGACCGAGGCAGAGGCCAAGGCCGCACTTGCCGCATTTGGCCTGACTGTGCCGCGAAATTGCCATGCGGCAACTCCAGAGGCGGCGTCACGGGCGGCAGAGACGTTATTGGCGCCATTTGTCTTGAAGGGCCAGGGGTTTGCCCATAAATCCGAAGCGGGCGCGGTGGTTCTGAACCTGAAAACCCCAGCGGCGGTGACGCAAGCGGCAAAAGCAATGGTTGCCACAAGCTATCTTGTAGAAGAAATGATCGACGGCACTGTGGCCGAGCTTTTGGTTGGCGTCGTTCGCGATCCGGCGCATGGATTCGTGCTGACGTTGGCCGCTGGCGGCGTGTTGACCGAGCTTTTGGCGGATTCGGTGTCGTTGCTGGTTCCGGCAAGTGAGCAAAGCCTGAAACAGGCTCTCACAAAGCTGAAATGCTACAAAATGCTGACCGGGTATCGCGGTAAACCTGCGGCAGATATGGCGTCATTGATTCAGGCGATTGGCGCGGTGCAAGCCTATGTCATTGCAAATGCCGCGCGGGTTGAAGAGGTTGAGGTTAACCCGCTGCTTTGCACCCCCACCCGCGCGGTTGCCGCCGACGCGCTGATCAGGATAGCCCAATGAAAATGATTGAATCGGGTCCGATCCGCACCCGCCGCGAAGGTGCCATTCTTGAGGTGACGCTGGACCGGCCCAAGGCCAATGCGATAGACTTGGTCACCAGCCGGATCATGGGCCAGGCGTTTCGGGATTTCCGTGATGATGACAGCTTGCGGGTCTGTATCCTGCGGGCCGAGGGCGACAAGTTTTTCTGTCCCGGCTGGGATTTGAAGGCTGCCGCTGCGGGGGATGCCGTGGATGGGGATTACGGCGTTGGCGGGTTTGGCGGGCTGCAGGAACTGCCCAATCTGAACAAGCCCGTCATCTGCGCGGTCAATGGTATTTGCTGTGGCGGCGGGCTCGAACTGGCGCTGTCCTGCGATCTGATCCTTGCGTCCGACAATGCTGCTTTCGCTTTGCCTGAAATCAGGTCGGGCACTGTAGCCGATGCGGCCAGCATCAAATTGCCCAAGCGCATCCCCTATCATGTCGCAATGGATCTGTTGCTGACCGGGCGCTGGTTTGATGCCAAAGAGGCTCTGTTGTGGGGAATCTTGAAGGAAATCACCACGCCCGCCGAATTGCTGCCCAAAGTATGGGACTTGGCCCGGTTGCTTGAATCGGGCCCGCCGCTGGTGCAGGCCGCAATCAAGGAAGTGGTCCGCGAGGCAGAGGCATTGCGGTTTCAGGATGCGATGAGCCGCATCACCAAGCGGCAGTTTCCGACTGTGGACAAGCTCTATTCAAGTGAAGATCTGCTGGAGGGGGCGAGAGCCTTTGCTGAAAAGCGTGATCCGGTGTGGAAGGGTAAATGAGTGTATTGCTGTCCTTCGGCCACGGCTATTCGGCCCGTGCGTTGGCTCGTCTGCTGCTGCCCCAAGGGTGGCGTATCATCGGCACAACCCGTTCGGCGGGCAAGGCCGTTGCGCTTTGCGCGGAAGGGGCGCAACCGCTGATCTGGCCGGGGGCTGCGCTACAGCCGGCACTGGACCGCGCAACCCATCTGCTGATCTCGGCGGCGCCGGATGATGAGGGCGATCCGGTTTTGCGCTTGGTCAGAGACGAAATTGCCGCGCGGGCCGGGCAGTTTGAGTGGGTCGGCTATCTGTCCACTACCGGGGTTTATGGTGACCATGCGGGGGATTGGGTGGACGAAGACAGTCCGCTGACGCCCTCGACCAAGCGTGGTCAGGCGCGGGTGAAGGCAGAGGCGGAATGGGCCGCGCTGGACCTGCCGCTGCATATATTCCGGCTGGCCGGGATTTATGGCCCTGGACGCGGCCCGTTTGAAAAGGTCCGGCAACGCACCGCCCGCCGGATTATCAAGGCAGGTCAGGTGTTTAGTCGGATTCATGTTGATGATATTGCCCAGGTTTTGGCCGCCAGCATCGCCCGGCCCAACCCCGGTGCCATCTATAATCTCTGCGACGATGACGCTGCCCCACCCGAAGATGTGATTGCTTACGCCGCCGAATTGCTGGGGCTTCCGGTTCCGCCGCCCGAGGATTTTGCATCCGCAGAGATGTCCCCGATGGCGCGCAGTTTCTATGCCGAGAGCAAGAAAGTTCGCAACGACCGGATCAAGACTGAACTGGGGGTAAAGTTGATTTATCCTGATTACCGCACCGGGTTAAGGGCGTTGCTGGCGGCGGAAAGCTGGTAAGATTTTGTGTTTGCCGCCCCTTGCGGCCCTACCTTTCGCTTCCTACGTCTGCACTGCGGACCGGGCCCCTCTGACGACAGTGATGTCGTGATGTCGGACCGCATCGAGAGAACCTCGATGCCAGCCCGGACCTGTTCCTTTGGCTGCTGTCGAATAGCATCAGTCTGACGGGGACAAAAAATGGATATCCTGCTTCACACACTTTTTCTGGGCACACCGCTTTGGTTGTGGTTCAGCTTTATCAGCATTGTGATTTTGTTGTTGGCCTTTGATCTGGGCGTCCTGAATAAGACAGATCATGAAATTGGCGTGAGCGAAAGCTTGCGCCTTTCGGCTTTGTATATCAGTCTTGGGGTTGGGTTTGGCGGTTTCGTTTGGTATATATTGGGACTGCAACCGGCGACTGAATACCTGACCGCATTTGTTGTCGAAAAGACCTTGGCACTGGATAACGTCTTTGTCATTTCGCTGATTTTTTCCTATTTCGCGATCCCCCGGATTTATCAGCATCGCGTGCTGTTTTGGGGTATCCTTGGTGTGATCGTGTTGCGTGGTATCATGATCGGAGTTGGCGCCACTTTGGTTGCGCAATATCATTGGATCCTGTATATCTTTGCGGCGTTTCTGGTTTTTACCGGAGTCAAGATGCTGTTGACTGATGAAAGGGAAATGGATCTGAACGCCAATCCGGTATTAAAATTCATGCGCAAACGGTTCCGGGTGACGCAGGATTTGCACGGCCACGCGTTCGTAGTTACCAAAACAGACCCTAACACGGGGCAATCGGCCCGTTGGATTACCCCGCTGTTTCTGGTCCTGATCCTGATCGAAATCGCCGATCTGGTGTTTGCGGTGGACTCTGTTCCTGCCGTATTTGCCATCACGACCGACCCATTTATCGTCTATACCTCGAATATTTTTGCAATTCTTGGCCTGCGCGCCTTGTATTTTGCGTTGGCGGCGGTTTTGCATCGGTTCCACTATCTGAAGTACGCGTTGGCAATGCTGCTGGTGTTTATCGGATCCAAGATTTTTGTGGCTGATGCCTTTGCATGGGAGAAATTTCCGGCAAGCTGGTCGCTTGGGATTACTTTTGCAATCCTGACCGCCGGAGTAGTCTATTCGCTATGGCGGTCACGTGGGGGTATCGCGAAGGAAGTTACCGTCAGATAACTGGAACCCCTGCACAGATTGATGTTCAGTTGCCGGTCTGTGCGGGCGCTGCGTTTTGAGGATAAACCCCTCTTTGGAAATTGAGTGGGGCCTCAACTGCAACTGGCACCTTATCCGGACTGCCTGGCATATGCCGCGCAATCCGGGTCTATGCCCTGACTTACACAACCGCAGTGCCAATTAGTCCTGACCGCACCCCGTCTGCGAACCGCCGTCCCATCCCAGATTTTTTCATCACAGACTAGTGTTATGGTCTGTCTGCCCCTAAATACACATTCGAACAATCTGGACGGTGTTTGAATGGCTAGGTTTGCGGCATCCCATCGGGTTTTGGCCATCATCGTTTTTGTTGCAGCGGCGGCTTGGGTGTTGTCCGGAAAGTTCACCGCTGTCGGCACTGAAAGCGAGGCGGTCGGGGAACCTGTTGCTGCGGCAGAGCCTGTCGCGGTCGAACCGGTTGTTGCCCTGGTGGTCCTGCGCACCGTCGCTGCGATTACCCCGACATTCGCCGATCATGCCCGCGAAATTCGGGTCGCCGGAGTCACCGAAGCCGACAAACGTGCAGTGCTGGCCGCCCGCTCCAACGGCATTGTTGCCGAACTGGGTGTGTCGCAAGGTGACGAGATTGCCACCGGCGCATTGGTTCTGCGCCTTGACGGAGCCGATGCCACCGCCGCCGTGGCCCGGGCGCAAGCGGCTTTGGCCCAAGCTACCGAGCAATTGGAGGTGGGCGAGACCCTGTTTTCACGTGGCAGCCTGCCTGAAATGGAAATTACCGCGCGCCGGGCCGCCAAAACGGCCGCCGAGGCTGCTTTGTCCGAAGAACAGGCCACCGCTGACCGGCTGATGCTGAACGCGCCATTTGCAGGGATTGTGGATTCGGTCGATGTCGAACTGGGTGAATGGGTTCAGGCCGGCACGCCGATCACCACGATTCTGTCGCTCGACCCGATTGTGGTCAAGGCCGAAGTCAGTGAACTGGATGTGGGATATGTCGCCGTCGGCGGCCCGGCGAATGTAAGGCTGGTCAATGGCGCGGAAATGCAGGGCACTGTGTTGCATGTGGCCAGACAAGCCTCGGAACAGACCCGCACCTTTGTGATCGAGGTGGCCCTGCCCAACCCGGACCGGTTGATCCCGGCAGGCATGACTGCCGAATTGCGCCTGTCTGTTGCCGCGCAGCCAGCTGTCATTGTGCCCCGGTCGGTGATCACGCTGTCGGACGAAGGGGTGATCGGACTGCGCGTGGTCGGCCCTGACAATCTGGCGCAGTTTGTGCCGATCACTTTGATTGATGATACCGAAGCAGGTCTTGTTGTGGCCGGCGTGCCCCAAGGCGTTCGGATCATTACCGCCGGGCAGGATCTGGTGCGCGATGGCGATCAGGTGATCGTGGTCGATGCCGCACTGGCGCAGGTGTCGCAATGAAACTGGTTGAACTTGCCATCCGCAATGCCCGGCTGACCATTTCGATCATGCTGTTTTTGATGCTGTCGGGCACGCTGGCCTATATCTCGATCCCAAAAGAGGCCGAGCCGGATATCCAGATCCCGATCATCTATGTCAGTCTGGGCTATGACGGCATTTCGCCCGAGGATGCCGAGCGGTTGCTGCTGCGCCCGATGGAAACGGCGCTGAAATCGATTCAAGGCATCAAGCAGATGACTTCCAGCGCCTATCAGGGCGGCGGCAATGTGCTGTTGGAGTTTCAGGCCGGTGCCGATCTGGACAAGGCCCTGACCGACGTGCGCAATCAGGTCGCAGATGCCCGCCGCGACCTGCCGGATGGCGCAGATGAGCCATCGGTGAATGAAGTCAATATCTCCGAGTTTCCGGTGCTGGTTGTTACACTGTCGGGCGATGTTCCCGAACGGGTGCTGAGTTTGGCTGCCCGCACCCTGCGTGACCGGATCGAGGAAGTGCCCGGCGTGCTCGATGCTGCCTTGCAAGGGGTGCGTGAGGATCTGGTCGAGGTGATCATCGATCCCGCAAAACTGTCATCCTATAACCTGCAGCTTGACCGGCTGATTGGTGGGTTCGGTGCCAATAACCGCCTGATTGCCGCCGGATCCATGGAGGGTGCCGAGGGCCGCTATGCGATCAAGGTGCCGTCGCTGATTGAAACCATTGAGGATCTGGCCGACCTGCCGATTGTCGCCAATGGCAATGCCGTGGTGCGGACCCGCGAT
>JANOMH010000428.1:0-1601 GCA_031420215.1 Rhodobacterales bacterium
CCCGGCCAAATGCCGTGACAATCCATCCTGCCCGGCAAAAATAATGGTGACGGCAATCATCAGCCAGATGCCAAGCCGGGTATCATTGCGCATCTAGTCAGGAATCCTTGCCGTGGTCATATGCCGCTTGCGCCCATAGCCGGGTTGGCGGGTGACTACAAACCCCGCCGCGGCCAGGGCGCGGCGCACATGGCCTGCGGCGGTGTAACTCGCCGCTGTGCCGCCGGGCCTTGTATGTCTGGCAACTTCGGCCAGTAGACCCTCGCCCCACATTTCGGGGTTCTTGGCGGGGGAAAAGCCATCAAGGAACCACGCATCTGCTCGCCCCTCCCAAAATGGGAGCGTCTCGCGCGCGTCCCCACGGATTACCTGAAGGGTCAGGGTGGGGGTCAGGGCATGTGGCCCCGGCCCCTTGGCCAGCGCGTCCAGCATTTGCCCGGCCAACGGGGCCAATGCGGGAAAACCCGCCAAGGCCCGGACCTGATCGGCAGCGGCCATCGGGAACGCCTCGAACGATGTAAAGGTCAACTGCCCCGGACTGCCCGCCTGCTGCCACGCGGCCCAGGTCACCAGAAAATTCAAACCGGTCCCGAACCCCAGTTCCGCAATCCGGAAATCCCCGCCAAACCGGGCGGGCAGGTCATTGCCTGCCAGAAACACATGCCCGGTTTCTGCCAGCCCGTTATCGACTGAAAAATACGGATCGTCGAACTGCACCGAAACCGGTGTCCGCCCGTCGGGCCAGTTCAACGCTGCCTGCTGGTCCTGCATCTGATCCTGCCCTATGGGTTTGGTCAAACCATGGGTGGCAGGCGCAGGAATGGCAACGGTTGATCTGACAGTGATGGGCGCAGGCGTCTTCGGCCTGTCGGTCGCCTATGTCTGCGCGCGGCGTGGTGCGCGGGTCCGGGTGATTGATCCGGGTGGCGTTGGGGCCGGGGCCAGCGGCGGGATTGTCGGCGCATTGGCCCCGCATGTGCCCGAAAGCTGGTCGGACAAGAAGGCGTTTCAGCTCGACAGCCTGCTGATGGCGGCGGACTGGTGGGCCGGGGTGGAACACCTGTCCGGGTTGCCCACCGGCTATGCAAGGACCGGGCGGTTGCAGCCGGTGACCGATGCCGGACTGGACCTGGCCCATGAACGTGGCGCAGCGTCGCGAGATCTTTGGCGTGGGCGGGCCGTCTGGCGCGTCGTCCCTGTGGCGGATCACCCCATTTGGGCGCCGGTGTCGCCCAGTGGCTGGCTGATCCATGATGACCTGACCGCGCTGATCCATCCGCGCAGGGCCGTGCTGGCCCTGGCCGGGGCGATCCGGGCGTTGGGGTCAGAGATCTTGCCACATGGCCCCGCTGAAGGCCCGGTTCTGTGGGCCACGGGGCATGCCGGGCTGACCGTGGTGCCGGGGTGGGGGGCGGGGGAAAAGGGGCAGGCCGCGTTGCTGTCCTATAATGCCGCCAACCAGCCGCAGCTTTTTGCCGATGGGCTGCATCTGGTGCCGCATGGCGACGGGACCGTTGCGGTCGGCTCCACCTCAGAGCGGGTCTGGTCGGACCCGGCCAGCACCGATGCCGCGCTGGACGATCTGATCGCCCGCGCCCGTC
>JANOMH010000429.1:0-1694 GCA_031420215.1 Rhodobacterales bacterium
GCTTGCGCCAGGCTGACATTGCGCGGGGATTTGGCGAAAAACATCAGTCCGATATAGGCCGCCCCGGCATTTGCAGCAGCCGCCACCATTGCCGCATCGCGCAGCCCGCAAATTTTAACCCGGATATCAGTCACTTAGCGGCGCGATCCGCTGGCATCGAGCAGGGCCAGCACGTCATCCCTGCCGTCTCCATCCGAATCCCGCATCCGGTCCATCTCGCGGCGCAGTTGCACCACTTCGCGGCCTTTACTGCGGGCCTCGGACCGGAATTTATGCTCGCGCAGCCATTCCCAGAAAAACCCGATCAGCAATCCGGCGGCCACCCCCAGAAAGATCACCACGAACAGCGGCAGTTCGATATCGGGCGCCAGACCAAGCAGGTTGCTCAGCGCCTCGGGCATGCCCCGAACAGTCACCGGGCCGCGATTGGCGAGCCCTACAATGATCAGGCAAATGCCAACAATGGCCCAAAAGCCAGCCCTCAGCACTTTCATGGCGGCACCTTTACTTTCCGTTCAGGCGGTCACGCAGCAGCTTGCCCGTCTTGAAGAACGGCACGTGTTTCTGATCCACATCAACTGCTTCACCGGTCCTGGGGTTCCGTCCGGTCCGGCCATCGCGCTTTTTCACCGAAAACGCGCCGAAACCACGTAACTCAACGCGGTCCCCTTCGGCCATTGCCTTGGTGATTTCGTCAAAGATCGTATTCACAATCTTTTCGACATCGCGCTGATATAAATGCGGATTATCGTCAGAGATTTTCTGGATCAATTCAGAGCGGATCATCGGCAATGGCCCCCCAAAGGACAGTCACAGTTGCGCGCGGCTTTTGCCGCTTGTCAGATCAACTATAGGGGCAAGTTGGCTGGCAAGAAAGTCCGGCCTTGGGCTCCAAGGGTGTGAAATCGCCCAATATTTGCAATCTGGCGATGGAATCCCCAAGTATGCACCCCCGACTCTGCCGCCCACGCGGCCAACAGACAGTTTCGACCCTTTCGGCTTTCATCCGATTCGGCGTCGGTATGTGTGGCAACGGGTGGTCAAACAGGAGTCAGCGCCAGCGCAATCTGGCCGCGAAAACCAAGCCCTGTCGACCCATGAAAAAGCCCCGCCACCCAAACCGGATGACGGGGCCAATTCAAGCGCTAAACCAAAGGCTTACTTGTCGCCCTTCAGTGCGGCACCCAGGATGTCGCCAAGCGAGGCACCCGAGTCAGACGACCCATACTGCTCCACGGCTTCTTTTTCTTCGGCGATTTCACGCGCTTTGATCGACAGACCCAGCTTGCGGGTCTTGGGTTCGATGTTGGTCACGCGCACGTCAACCTTGTCGCCGACGCCAAACCGCTCGGGGCGCTGTTCGGCCCGGTCACGGCTCAGGTCAGAGCGGCGGATAAAGGACTTCATGCCCTCGTATTCCACTTCGATCCCGCCATCTTCGATCTTGGTCACGGCGACGGTGATCACCGAGCCACGCTTGACGCCGCCAACAGCTTCGGCAAACGGGTCGCCATCCATGGCTTTGATCGAGAGCGAAATCCGCTCTTTCTCGACATCCACTTCGGTGACTTTGGCCTTGACCGAGTCGCCCTTGCGGAAATCGCCGATGACATCCTCGCCCTTGCCGTCCCATGTGAGGTCGGAGAGGTGAACCATGCCGTCGATATCGCCGGGCAGGCCAACGAACAGGCCGA
>JANOMH010000430.1:0-3350 GCA_031420215.1 Rhodobacterales bacterium
CCAGTCCACGACGCCGAACTGCCCCGACGACACCCCGGTCAGCATCACCGGGACGGTAAAGCTTTGCTCATTGCTCATGAAAATCAGCGCTGCGATGAATTCGTTCCAGGACGCGATAAAGGCGAACAGCGCCACCGTGACCATGCCCGGCACGACCAGTGGCAGGAACACCCGGCGCAAGACCTGAAACGAGGTGCAGCCATCCATCACCGCCGCTTCGGACAGTTCCTTTGGGATGCCTTCAAAGCTGTTGCGCATCAGATAGATCGAAAAGGGCAATTGCAGGATGGTGTGGACAATGGCCAGCCCGACATAGGTATTGACCAGTCCGATAGCCGAAAACATCAGGTAGAGCGGGGTCAGCATGGCCTGATAGGGGATCATCATGCTGGCCAGCACCAACAGGAAAAACCCCTCTTTGAACGGGATTGGAAAGCGGGCAAAGGCATAGCCTGCAGGCACCGCCATCGCCAGACAGAACACAATCGTCAGCCCGGCCACAATCAGGCTGTTACTGACATAGGTCCACATCCCGGCCTGATAATTTGCGACCGAGGCATAGTTTTCCCCCGTCAGGCTGCGCGGGAAGTAGTTCGGCGGGACCAGCCCGGCCTCGACCGGGGATTTGATTGAGGCAAAGAACGAAAACACCAGCGGGGCCAGCATAAGCGCGATCAGGAACACGCAAAATGCGGCCACAAGATAGCGCATCGGCCGGCTTGCCCCGACCGGTTCAGCAATCATTGACCCTATGACTGCCACACTCATGCTTTGGCCCCCCGGTTTTGCAGGGTCAATTGCAGCGCACTGCCCGCCATGATCACCACCATCAGGATGATCGACAGCGCCGATCCGTAGCCCAGCTTGAAATAGACAAAGCTGTTTTGGTAAATCCAGTAGACCGAGGTAAATGTCTGCCCGCGCGGCGCCCCGCCGGTCATCAAGTAAAACTGGTCAAAGGCCAGCATCGACCCGATCGCACTGATCAAAGTGGCCAACAGGATCGCCCGCATCGACAGCGGCACGATGATCCGGCGGACCCGCTGCCAATAACTGGCCCCGTCGATCATCGACGCCTCGAGCACTTCCTGGCTGATCGACTGCATGCCTGACAGCATGATGATCATGCCAAAGCCAACCACCTTCCAGACCACCGAAATGGTGACGGCAAGCAGGCCCAGATTGGATTTGTTGAACCAGACCAAGGGCTTTTCGATGATATTCACGTCAACCAGAACCTGATTGGCCAGCCCGACCTGTTGGTTGAACAACCAGACCCACAGCAGGCTGGAACTGGCCAGCCCGATGACCACAGGCAGGAAAACGACGCCCCGGGTGAACTGCCGCAACGGGGTATTGGCCATCGACAGCAGGGCAAGCAGAAACCCCAGCACCATCAGGACCGGAGTGATGAATGCCGTGTATTTCAGGGTAAACCAAAAGGCCTTCCAGAAAGACCTGTCTGCAAAGGCATCACGGTAATTGTCCAACCCGACAAATTCACCCCCACCCAAAAGGGATTCATTGGTGAGTGACAACATCACCAGATGCCCCAGCGGATAGACCACAAAGACGCAGGTGAACAACAGCGCGGGCAGCAGATACGCAAACCCGACAAGCTTTGTGGTGTTGGCAAGCATGTGAAAAACCTATGTCGGATGAGTTCGGCAGGGGATGACCCCGGCAAAGGCTGCCGGGGTCTGCAACCGATTACTCGGCGACAATCTGCATCATCGACGCGCGGGCCTCTTCGATAGCCGCATCAACTTCGCCGTCAAACACGGCGCGTTGCAACATGTTGATCCACGGGCTGGAATCCGAGTTCACCATATCGGCAAAATGGAACACCCACGGCACATAACCCGCAGCCAGTGCGGCCGCCGTGGTCTGTACCTTGGCATTGTCTGCAAAGTACTTGTTGTCGGCCAGATCGGTGCGGGTGGTCAGGATGCCGTTCTTGGCCAGACCTTCTAGTTGTGCCTCGTCCGACAAAACCCAGCCGACAAATTCGCGGGCCACGGCCTCGTTTGCGCCGCCGGTCGGGATGGCCACAACATCGCCGCCGACAAAGGCCGACACTTGCCCAGGCTCAAGACCCGGCAACAGGGTCACGCCATAGTCGAAGTCAGGAAAGTTGCGCTGCATCAGCGAGAGCAGAAAGCCGCCCGTGCCTGCAATGCCGACGTTGCCGTTGGTAAAGGCGGCGACAAAGTTCTCGCCTGCATCAACCTCGGCACTTTCGGGGATAAGACCCTCTTCCCACATCATGCGGTATTCGTCCAGAACCACCCGGATCGCATCGCCTTGCAGCGCCGGATCATCGGCATTACGCGGCAGGATCGTGGCCCCACCGGCGACCATCATTGGCGAGGTCACAAAGATGTTGCAACCGGGGCAAGAGCCCGCGAAGTAGTAGCCATAGGTGTCTGGGCCACTTGCCGCAATTTGCGTGGCCATCGCATGGATTTCATAAATGGTCTGTGGCGGCACTTCGGGATCCAGACCTGCCTGACGGAACAGGTCTTTGTTCCAGACCAAAATTGACACGTCCGGCGTAAAGCCGACACCATAGGTGCGGTCCTCGTAGGTGGCGATGTCTTTGTAGGCCTGCACATGGTTTGCATAATTGGGGTCAGCTGCCAGTTGATCGGTCAGGTCCACCAGAAACCCGGCTTTCATGAAATCCGGCATGTAGATCAGGTCAAAAGAGATCAGGTCCGGCGCATCGCCTGCCCGGATGCTGGTGGCCAGCTTGGTGACCAGTTGGTTATCGGGGATTGCAGTCAGTTCGATCTGCGACTCGTGCGTCGAGTTCCACAGTGCCACCATCAGACCACCCGGATCTGCCGCACTTTCGCGGACCCACATGGTCAGGGTTTCGGCGGAAACAGCGCTGCCCAAAACGCTGAGCATGACTGCCGCAATAACCGGCGAATGGCCACCCAATGACAAACTACGTTTCATCCAGTCCTCCCAGTTGTTACTGACAGGCCGATGCACGGTCCTGTCCGATGGTTTGGAAAAGCTTTTCCGCGCTAGTCCAACGCCCCAGACCCGAGGTTTACGTCCCAGAGGTCGCTGTTTTGTACTTTGGAAAAGCTTTTCTTACACAAGCTAGCCCCGCTGCAACGATTCTGGCAAGCACCTTGTTGTCGGGGTAAGGGCAGCCTGAACCGCCGGGCTGCGCCTGCATTCGGACAGTTTCTTGGGGTAAGTCATGCTACTTTCCTGACCGCCAATCGGGTCGGGTTGCTGCGATGCTCTGTCTGTTGCAGTCCATCATTGCCCGGATACCCGACCGAACGCCGCCTTGGTTTCGCAGCTCAACATGATGTTGTTACGGCAGGACA
>JANOMH010000431.1:0-1515 GCA_031420215.1 Rhodobacterales bacterium
CCGGGTGCAGACCACGCTCGACGCCCGCCGCGAACAAACCCGGACCGACCGGGCTTTGGCCGAGGCCGAGGCTGCGGCCATCCGCGCCGTGCCGGAACTGCCTCGGGTCACGGCGGTCGTCCGGGCCAATCCGGCGATGCCGCTTGCACGGGCTGATCAGCCGCGGGCGATGCCGGGCCAGATACAGAGCATGCCCCTGGCCCAGCAGGCGCACCGCCCCGAACCGATGCATCAGCCCCAAACTGCCCGCGCCATGCCGCCCGCTATGACTTTTGGCGGACAGCAAAACGCACCCTTGGCCGCACCGCCCAGGCATGTGGAGCCGGCACCTGCCAGACACGGGTTCCTTGCCGGGTTGCTGAAACGCGAAGAACCGCGCGCCATGCCTGATGCCGAACTGGTCGAATTGCCCGATTTTGACGCCGACGTGCCCGCCTTTGATGATGCCCGGATCCGGTCGAAAATCAGCGACGCGATCCGCTTGCGGACAGGCAAAGCCGCCCCCCGGATCGAGCCGCAGGTGACCCGCCCCACCGGGCCGAAACCTCTGTTGCTGAACCTGTCGCCGCGCGGGATGCCGCCCGTCAGCGCCCCGGCCTTGGCATTGCCGCCCCTCGCTCTGTCCGACACTACGCCGGCAGATTGGGACGAGGATGATGTGCTGGGCGGCGATCAGGTCTGGCAGGACTCTGCGCCGCTTGTTGCCGAACCCCGCCCGGTTATTCCAGTGCCAGAGCCGCGCAAGGTGGTCCAGCATATCGCCCGCAAACCGATGCAACCCTCGGCCCGGGCGCTGTCTGAATCCCAGCCGAAACTGGCGCTTGAGGAAAAATATGCGGCCTATGAATATCCGCCGCTGAACCTGTTGACCAATCCGGCCGAAGTCACCCGGCACCATCTGTCCGACGACGCACTGGAACAAAACGCCCGGATGTTGGAAGCCGTGCTGGATGACTATGGCGTCAAAGGCGAGATCACCTCCGTCCGACCCGGCCCGGTTGTGACCATGTACGAACTTGAACCCGCGCCGGGGTTGAAGGCGTCGCGCGTGATCGGCTTGTCCGATGACATCGCCCGCAGCATGTCCGCCCTGTCCGCCCGCGTGTCCACGGTGCCGGGCCGCACCGTGATCGGGATCGAACTGCCCAATGCGATGCGCGAAAAGGTCGTGCTGCGCGAAATCATTTCGGCCCGCGATTTTGGCGATTCGTCGATGCGCCTGCCCCTTGCGCTGGGCAAGGATATCGGCGGCGAGCCGGTGATTGCCAACCTCGCCAAGATGCCCCACCTGCTGATCGCGGGCACCACCGGGTCGGGTAAATCGGTGGCGATCAACACGATGATCCTGTCGCTGCTCTATAAACTGACGCCGCAAGAATGCCGGATGATCATGATCGACCCCAAAATGCTGGAACTGTCCGTCTATGACGGCATCCCGCACCTGCTGTCCCCGGTGGTGACCGACCCGAAAAAGGCCGTTGTCGCGCTGAAATGGACCGTGGGCGAGATGGAGGA
>JANOMH010000432.1:0-5478 GCA_031420215.1 Rhodobacterales bacterium
TTGGTCCAGACCTGCAGCGTGCCGAAGACTTCGCCCAAGATCAGATCCCCCATCGCCGTCCAGATCGACGAAACTCGGGGCGCTATAGGTACCTATATCAATCAAGGCGAACGGATTGGTCGAACCAGCTTTCGCGGTGAACACACCGGCCGCATTGGTCCAGACCCTGAGCGAGCCGTAGCGTTCGCCTACAACCAGATCGAGATCGCCGTCGCCATCCAGATCGACGAAACTCGGGCTGCTATAGGTACCCGCATCAATTCCCCTGAACGGATTGTCCACCCCTGTCTGCGCCGTGTACACCCCGTCCGCATTGGTCCAGACACTGCGCGTGCCATATTTCTCGCCGACGATCAGATCCATATCGCCATCGCCATCCAGATCGGCGAAGCTCGGGGCGCTTGTTAAACCCACATCAAAGCCATCGAACGGATTTGCCACCCCGGTCAATGGGGCAAAGGTCGTCGGCACGATGTCCTGGCCCGATGCATCGATCACGTTCAGGATCAGCGTACGCGCCGCAACCGGTGTGTCGCTGACATTGGCATAGGTCAGGTTCTGGATCAGCGCCTCAATCGCCGCCGATGTGGCGTTGGCGTTGAAAGTGATCGTAAGGGTCGAGCCCGACCCGCCGTTCAACGTGCCGATGACAGTGCCGCCATAGCTCACATCCGCGCCCGACAGCCCGATCTGCCCGGTCCCGGTGCCCTCATGGCGCAAGGATGCCCGGTCTTCGGGCAGAAGGCCCGACAGGGTAAGAAAGCCGCCGCTAAAATCCCCCTCGGCATCTGAGAACGATACCGCGGTGTCGAGCAGTTGCGGCGTGGCATTGACCGTGTTTTCGGCAAAGGTCACAGCAGTTGCAAAGTTCGCCAAGACGGGTGCGGTCACAGCATTCTCCGATGGGTTTGTTTCGACTTGCGAGACAATTTCGTTGTCGCAGACCCAAAGTGCGAAATGAGGCCGAAATATGTAAACAATTCAGTAAGAATTTGGTCCACTGAGTACGATTGAGGCGATGTTGTATGATGGCCATGTTGCACAGTTGATCGCCCCTATCGCGCAGCTGACGCCTGCCGCAGCAATTGACTTGCGGCAGGCTGGTCTGCCAGACCGCGCTATGGCTTTGGGTGGACAACAACGTTGCCCCGCGCGCCAAAGGTCATCCGGGCTGAACCCAAGAGGCACCACAATGGCGACTGCCACCATACCCAAACCGGCCTCTGACCCGGCATCGATACTCCTCTTGTCCCAAGGGTTCGGGGGCTGGCTG
This sequence comes from Rhodobacterales bacterium, assembly GCA_031420215.1. GTDB lineage: Bacteria > Pseudomonadota > Alphaproteobacteria > Rhodobacterales > Rhodobacteraceae > JANOMH01. Next base: position 1,274 of record JANOMH010000432.1, read on the forward strand.
GCCGAGAATGATTGTTCGGTCGCTTTGACCACCTATCAGGCTGGCCGGTTGTTCCTGATCGGGCGCAAACCGGATGGATCGGTGCGCGCACATGAGCGGCTGATCGAGCAATGTCAGGGGTTGTGGACCGATGGCCAAAGCCTGTGGACCAGTGGCCAATGTGCGCTGTGGCGGTTTGAAAATGATCTGGACCGCCCGACCCCCGCAGGCGTTGACCGCCGGTTTGTTCCGCGCGAAGGCCGGATCACCGGGCAGATTGATGTGCATGATATCGGGGTGGGTGATCTGGCCCAGTTTGGCGGCACCGGAACCGGCCCGGTCTTTGTGGCCACCGCCTTTAACTGTCTGGCCACCACCAGTGACAGCGCCAGCTTCCGCCCGGTCTGGCACCCGCCTTTCATCAGCCAGATGGTGGCCGAGGATCGCTGTCATCTGAATGGCCTCGCGATGGACGGCCCCCGCGCTGCTTATGTCAGCGCAATCAGCCGGTCTGATGTTGCCGATGGCTGGCGCGAGCGGCGGCGTGATGGCGGCGTCATTCTGGATGTGTCATCGGGCGAGCCTGTCGCCACCGGCCTATCGATGCCGCATTCGCCGCGCCTGTATGACGGCAAGCTATGGGTGCTGAATTCAGGGCAGGGCGAGCTTTGCACCGTTGATCCCGCCTCGGGCACCGTTACACCCGTGGCGTTTTTGCCCGGCTATGCCCGTGGCCTGGCCTTTGTCGGCCGCTCTGCCGTGATCGGTCTGTCGCGGCCGCGCCATAACCAGACATTCTAGGGGCTGGCGCTGGAAGAGGCGTTGGCTGCCAAAGATACCGCTCCCCGTTCCGGCCTGCTGATCGTTGACATCGATACCGGCCGCCATGTCGAATGGCTGCGCTTTGAGCATACCATAGACGAGCTTTATGATGTTGCCATTCTGCCCGGTATCCGCCAGCCCGAAGCCATCGGGTTTCGCGGTGACGATATCAAGCAGGCAGTGCGGGTGGAGCGGCCCACCGGCCGATAAACCCAAGCGCCATGACTGCCGCTTTGTGATTGCGACAGTCCCGCTGGCGGCACCGCTTTGATTGCGACCTTTCAGTCGAAAAAGTCAAAGTCCCCCTCGGTCAGATATTTCCGGGCTGCTTTGGGGATCAGGTTCACGCCCATACCTGGCCGGTCCGGCACGTCGATCAGGCCGTTATTGACCGGAACGCCGTCGAAGCCTTCGGTGATGTCATACCAGAACGGCTCGAACCGGGCCGGGTATTCAAAGGCGATGAAATTGTCGGGCAGGGTTGCGGACACCTGAATCAGGGCGGCCAGTCCCAGAATGCCATTGGCCGTGCCATGCGGGGCGATGGCGATGCCGTGCAGGTCGGCATGTTCGGCAATCCACTTCATTTCAGCAAGGCCGCCGACATCGCATGGGTCGGGCCCGATAACATTGACCGCGTGGCTTTCGATCAGATGTTTGTAGTTCTGCCGCAAGTAAATCTGCTCACCGGTGTGAATCGGGGTCGTCGTCGCACGGGTCACTTCGCGGTAAACATCGTGGTTCACATAAGGCGAGTAATCCCCGGTAATCATATCCTCGATCCACAGCAGATGCAGCGGTTCCAGCGCCTTGGCAAAGCGCAGTGCGTCATTGGGCAAAAATCCGGGGCCTGCATCAACGGCAAGCCCATAAGCCGAGCCCAGCGCCTCTTTGGCCGAGGTGACGCAATCGACCAGATGCCGGAACCCGTCTTCGCTGATCAGGCCTTTGTGCGGATAGGGATAGGGCGCGTCGATCTGCACCTCGCCATAGTGAAACCCCGCGAAATCCCTGACCATCGAAGAATGATACGACGTGGGTAGTTTGAACATGGTAAAACCCTCGGGCAGGGCTTTGCCATAGGCCGCCCAATCGGCATACCCGGCAGGCGTGTGCGCGGCGCCGAGTTCCCCTTGATACAGCGTCCGGTAGGTCCGCACCTGATCGCGCACTTTGCCCCCAAGCAGCCGGTAGACCGGCACCCCCGCTGCCTTGCCCGCAATATCCCACAGCGCATGTTCGATGGCGCTGACCGCCGATCCAAAGGGTTTGAACCCGCCGCGCACCCGGATCCGGCGCATCACCCGTTCCACATCGCGCGGATCCTGCCCCACGATCCAGTCGCGCAGTTGTAGCACGATCGGTTGCAAGTAGGGCTTTGGCGTTTCGATCTGGCTCCAGCCGGTGATCCCCTCATCTGTGGTGATCCGCAAAACCGGGCTGCCGGCGATGATTGCGCATTTCAGGTCAGTGATTTTCATCTTTGGTCCTTTCCCCGAGGGGTGTTCCGCGTTCTGTGACGTGTTCTTAGCCCCGCCGCATAATCAGCGGCACCCGCCCGGCGGGCGGAGTATTCCGGCTGCGTTCGCTGCGGATGATCCCGTCGATAATGGTAATGCCGATGCCGGGCAGGTTGCCTTGGGCGACCGAGTGCAGGATCGTTGTGCCGGGTGAATGCTGCGCCTGATCCATCAACACAAAGTCGGCGCAATAGCCCTGCGCGATCATCCCGGTATCCAATTCACGCTGTCGTGCGGTATTGCCGGTGCCAAAGCAGAACGCCACTTCGGCGGGGACATTGCCAAAGGCCGACAGCATCGCGATCATCCGCAGAATGCCCAGTGGCTGCACCCCCGATCCCGCTGGTCCATCAGTTCCCAGAATGATCTGGTCCAACTTGCCCAGTTCGCGGACCGTATTCAGGGTCAGCACGGCGGCCCGCTCATTGCCGTTATGCACAATCTCCAGCCCCTTGCCACAGGCCTCGCACAGGCAAATGATCTGATCATCGGGCAGGGCGGAATGGCCGCCGTTGATGTGGCCCACCACATCGGCGCCGGTTTCCAGCACCATATCGGCATCGATCAGCCCCGACCCGGGGATCGACGGCCCGCCGGTGTGAATGGTGCTTTGCATCCCGTATTTGCGCGCCCATTCGACCATTTGGCGGGCGGTGCGGCCATCCTTGACGCTACCCAATCCGACTTCGCCCAGCAAGGTAACGCCAGCTGCGGCCAGATCACGAAAATCCTCCTCGACCATGCCATGTTCGATCACCGGCGCGCCTGCGTGGACTTTCACCCCCGAGGGTCGGAAGTTTTCATAGAACCGTTGGGTGGCAATCGCCATGGCCTTTAGCCCGACAATATCGCGGGGGCGGCCGGGCATATGCACTTCACCCGCCGAAATCATCGTGGTCACACCGCCATGCAAACTGCTGTCGATCCAGTTCAACTGACTTTGGCGCGGGGTATAATCGCCCACCACCGGATGCACATGGCTGTCGATCAGACCAGGGCACAGCGTTGCCCCATTGGCGTCGATCAGGGTGGTGGCCCCTTCGGTATCCATATCCTTTTCACGGCCCCACCCGCCGATCTTGCCGTCAATCGCAATCAGACAGTCCGCATCCAGAATGGGCTGTTCGATCCGGCCCGACAGCATCAGCCCGACATTGCGGATGACCAGTTTGGTGGGGCCTGCGTTCGTCGTGGTCTGATCATGTGACATGCGCATCCCCTTGGGTTTCACCAAAACCCTAACAGAGTTCGCCCCCGGTTCAAGCTGCTGCTCTTGATACCATTTGACAGTTTGACTTGCGCGTCATTCAATTCGCCCATGCCCTGCTACCACAGCCCCACCGACCTGCCCCGCGCCTTTGATCTGATGGATCAGGGGTCGGTGGCGTTGATCGCGGGGGGGACCGACTGGTTTCCGGGGCAGGGCGAGACGCCGGTGCAGACCGACATTGTCGATGTGACCGGGTTGCCGGGCTTTCGCGCGATTGAACGCACGCCGCAGGGCTGGCGGTTCGGCGCGGCGGTGCGCTGGGCGGATGTGATCCGGGCGGATTTGCCGCCGGCGTTTGATGGGTTGAAAGCTGCCGCCCGAGAGGTCGGCTCGGTGCAAATCCAGAACGTGGGCACTTTGGCGGGCAATATCTGCAACGCCTCGCCTGCCGCCGATGGCATCCCGCCATTGCTGACTTTGGGGGCAATGGTCGAACTGGTGTCGCGGGGCGGGTCACGCCGGTTGGCACTGGCCGATTTCGTCACCGGCCCGCGCCAAACCGCGCGGCACCCGGGGGAAATGGTTGCCGCCGTGCATATCCCTGACCTTCCGCCGGGCACGGTGGCCGGGTTCACCAAGATCGGCGCGCGCCGCTATCTGGTGATCAGCATCGC
>JANOMH010000433.1:0-2420 GCA_031420215.1 Rhodobacterales bacterium
GGTCATGGCGTGACGATCCGCGAAAGTATCGGCCTGGACCGGCTGTTGGGCGAGGGCCATGTGACCGGCGCGCGCTTGTCAGACGGGTCCGAAATTCCGGTGGACTTCGCGATTGTCGGCGTGGGGATTACGCCGAATACAGCGCTGGCCGAAACCGCCGGGCTGGTGCTGGACAATGGCATTGCGACGGACATCCATGGCCGCTCCTCTGACCCGCATATCTGGGCGGCGGGGGATTGTGCGTCTTTGATGTTCAAGGGCCAGCGTATCCGCATTGAAAGCGTCGGCAATGCGATTGATCAGGCCGAAATCGTGGCTCTGAACATGATGGGGCAAGGGGTAGAATATGTGCCCGCCCCGTGGTTCTGGTCCGATCAATATGACTGCAAACTGCAGATCGGGGGCCTGAATATCGGCTATGACGCCGTCCATGTGAAACCGGGGGCGACACCCGATGTGCAGTCGAACTGGTATTATCAAGGCGACCGGCTGATTGCGGTTGATGCGATGAATGACGCGCGCAATTACATGATCGGCAAGCGGCTGATCGAGGCCGGGAAATCCCCCGCACCTTCGGTCATTTGCGACCCGGCCACCGATATGAAGGCGCTGTTGAAGGCGTGAGGATTATTGCCGGGGTTCATCGGGGCTTGCGTTTGGCCGAGATTGGGCAGGGCGACCCCGCCGCCCATTTGCGCCCGACCTCTGACCGGGTCCGCGAGGCTGTCTTCAATGTGCTGATGGGGGGGCGCTACGGTGATCCGGTGACGGGTGCCCGCGTGCTGGATCTGTTTGCAGGCACTGGGGCCCTGGGGCTGGAGGCCCTGTCGCGCGGGGCGGCGCAGGCGACGTTTGTGGATGACGGCAAGGTGGCGCAGGCGCTGATCCGCGACAATATCGGGCGGACAAAGCGGGGGGCGGATGCGGCTTTGCTGTCCGCTGACGCCACCAAGCTGCCGCCCTGTGGTGGCAATCCATTTAACCTGATTTTCCTCGACCCGCCCTATGCCAAAGGCTTGGGGCTGCTCGCCCTGCAATCTGCAATGGCTGGGGGGTGGATCGACCAAAATGCGCTGGTGGTCTGGGAAGAATCCACCCCCCAGCCCGCTCCGCCGGGGTTTGTGGCGTTGGATCAGCGAAAATACGGAGATACTGCGGTGACGCTGATGCGTGGTTTTTACCCCTGAAGTTGTGTCGTCTGCCTTGCTCGTTTCACCGCAGCGGCGCGCAACTGTCGCCGACGACCAGCGATGGGGCAAAGACGATGGTACGCGGCTTTGCCTCATCCTTGGAGTTGATGCGATCGACCAGCAACCGCACTGCTTCAGTGGTCATTTCGGCGACCGGGTGTTCGGTCATTGTCAGGCGCGGGCTGACGCCCACATGCCCGGCAATCGTGTCGGTTGAGGCAATCGAGATATCCTGCGGGCAGCGCAGCCCAAGGTCCGCCAGCGCCCGCATCACCCCCAGCGCCATGACGCCGTTGGCCACATACAGCGCGGTGGGCCGGTCATCGCCCCGCAGCAGATCAAGTGCAGCCGAATAGGCCACGTCCTCGCGGAATTCGCCTGTCCGGATGTCGTGCTCAAGCGGGGCGCAGCCGCGGGCGTGCATCGCCATGATCATGCCGTCAAGTCGCCCGCGCCCGGTTGATATGGCCATCCGACCGGTGATGCTGCCGATCCGGCGATGCCCAAGATCGAGCAGATATTCGGTTGCTTGCCGCCCGGCAGAGATGTTGTCGATGACAACGGCGTCGACAGGTTCGCCTTCTATCGCCCTGCCCAAAAGAACCTTGGGAGGCGCAGATGTCAGCTCTCCCGCCGCATATTCGGAAGGGGCGCCCACCGGAACGATCAGCAACCCGTCGCAACCCAGCGCCTGCACGCGCTTCAGGATCCGCGCTTCGGTGCTGCGGTTTTCATCGCTGTTGAACACCACCAGCGCATATCCCCTGGCGGATGCGCAAGCCTCGGCGGCGCGAATGATGCGGGCGTAAAACGGATTGGCCAGATCTGCCACCGACAGCCCGATCAACCCGCTGCGGCCGCTGCGCAATGTCCGCGCCGCCCGCGACGGCACATAGCCCAGGTCGCGCACGGCCTGTTCAACGCGGCCACGAAGTTCCGGGCTGACATAGGCCGAACTGTTCACAACCGCAGACACGGTTGCCGTTGAAACCCGCGCCGCTTTGGCGATGTCTTTGATCGTGGGCATGAAACCATCTAAACGTTTAGGCGGAAAATCGAAAGTCTTTCCTTGTATTTTTAGTTATATTTCCGATTTTCCTTGAAATCCATCCGATTCTACAGAACTCTGGCGAAACGATTAGGCGGCTGCTGACTTTGATGAGCCGCGCATATGGGAGGAGAAATCATGAGGACGTCAACACTTGGGTTTGCCGTTGCGGCGCTGGCCGT
>JANOMH010000434.1:0-2205 GCA_031420215.1 Rhodobacterales bacterium
ATGAACCCGGCGGTGTTGAGCGTCTTCTGGGTCAGTAACACGATGAAATTCGCGATCCCCCTAGCCATGCTGGCCGCCTGCCAGACGCTGACCATGCTGACGGGCGGGAATGATCTGTCGGCGGGCACGGTCGCCACCATCGCGGCATCTGTCACCGCCACACTGACCCCCATTATCGACGCGCCCGAGGCCATTGCCATCGCCATGACCTGTGCCCTGCTGACCGGAGTGGTCAATGGCATCGGCATTGCCTTTGCCCGGGTACACCCCCTGATCATGACTCTAGGTACCGGGCTGATCGCGACGGGCTGCCTTTTGGTCTATCAGCGCTCGGTGATTTCGACCGGTACCGAATACCCCGCCCTGCTGACCTGGCTTGGCACCGGACGCACCTTTGGCCTGCCCAACGGCCTTGCACTGTTCATCCCCTTTGCGCTGCTGGTCCTGTGGGCGCAGCGGCTTTGGCCGTCTGCTGTATGCCGTCGGCGCTAACGAGGCGGCGGCGCGGCTGTCGGGCGTGCGGGTCTGGCAGGTGCATCTGGCGCTCTATTCGCTGTCGGGGCTGATCGCCGGGCTGACGGGGCTGTTGTATGTCGGCATGGTCAAGACTGCGTCCCTGTCGCTGGCGCTGCCGCTGGACCTGCCGTCGGTCGCGGCGGCGGTGATCGGCGGCACCTCGATCTTTGGCGGGCGCGGCGGCTATGGCGGCACCATCATCGGTGCGCTGATCCTGACCGTGCTCGCCACCATGCTGACGCTGATGCAGATGCCCGAAGGCGGGCGGCGCATCTTGTATGGCGCGATCATTCTAGCGGTTACGGCACTGTATATCCGTCTGACCGACCGCAATTAAGGAGCAGTTATGACATTCAAGGTCGTGGGGATCAGCTTTGATCACATGCACATGGGCGATATGTTGCGGCTAGTCCATGACCATCCAGGGGCCGAGATCGCGGGGGTCTTTGACCCCGACATCCGCACCATGGACAGCGCGGTGACGACCTTTGGCATTCCAGCTGCACGCGTCTTCACCGATTTTGACGCCTGCATGGCGGTGAAACCCGATCTTGCCATCCTGTGCGCCGCCACTGCCGACCATGCCCGCTATACCAAACGGCTGGCCTCTCATGGCTGCCATGTGCTGGTGGAAAAGCCGTTTGCCGCCTCAATTGCCGATGCCCGTGCCATGATCGCCGCGATGGAACCGACCGGCAAGCTTTTGGCCGTCAACTGGCCACTGGCCTGGGTTGAAGCGCATGTGACCGCCAAACGGCTGATCGACGATGGCATGATCGGCGACTTGATCGAGATTCACACCTATGGCGGCAACCGGGGGCCGCTGTTTCATCTGGCCGACAAGGTGGAAGTCACGCGGGAAGAGGTGGAGCGCCAGAAGTCCGGGTCGTGGTGGTACAAGCGGGCCTCGGGCGGGGGTAGCCTGCTGGATTACCTTGGTTACGGGGCCACACTGGGGACATGGTACATGAATGGCGAGGCTCCGCTCGAGGTGACCTCGGTGGTCGACAACACCCCGGGCATCGAGGTGGATCAGCATTCGATCACCATCTGCCGCTATGCGCGGGGCCTCAGCAAGATGGAGACCCGCTGGGGAACGTTCACCGATCCATGGACGATCCAGCCGCAGCCGAAATGCGGCTTCGTCTTTGTCGGCACCGAAGGCACCATCGCCAGTTGGGATTATGCCGATCACCTGCTGGTGCAGTCCCGCACGCGGCCCGAACCGCATGCCGTGGCGACCGATCCCCTGCCGCCGGGCCGACGCAACGCCATCGAATATGTTCTGGACTGTATCGGGCGGGGCACGCCTTTGACCGGCCCGCTGGACCCTGCCGTCAGCCTGATCGGACAGCGCATCGTCGACACTGCTGCCCAGTCGGCCCGAGAAAAGCGCACGCTGGCGCTGCTCCCATGAGCGAGCCCGACGCCGACACCTATGCCTTGCGGACGACGGCCCTACCGCAGGTGGCGGCACCCAACCTGCCCTATCGGCCGCCGATGCCTCGGGCGTATTGCCCCCGGATCGGTCTGATCGGCGCGGGCGGGATCGCGGCGGCTCACTTGGACGCCTATCGCGCGGCGGGGTGGGAGGTGGCAGCGATCTGCAACCGCAGCCTGCCCCGGGCGCAAGCCCGCGCCGCCGAATTTGCGCCGCAGGCCCGGGTCACCGACAGCTATCAGGATATC
>JANOMH010000435.1:0-7498 GCA_031420215.1 Rhodobacterales bacterium
GTGGTGACCGCGCTGGCGTGTTCGCTTCTCAGCCGGAAGGCTTCGAGAAAACGTTGCCGCGGCGAGGACACTTGCACACGAAGTTCGCCAAGATCGTCACCGATGACGGCCGGTGCAGTGGAGGGATGCCCGGGCGCCTGATTTTGAACGATTTCAAGATTGCGCAGACGCGTGCGCTGATTGCGCCTGCCGCTGATGAACAACCGCCCATCCTCGGTCGGTGCCAAAAGATAAGCGCTCGCCGAGGAAAGATAGGCGCGGGGATAGATGTAATGCGCAATGCGCACAGCATGCGCCAGGACCGTCTGATCAACGTCCACATCCTGCGCGACATAGACCCCGCGTATCAATGGGATCAGGTTCCCGGCCTGCGCCCGAAGATGCGCCTGCTTGGCGTCAATGGTTTCGCCGACAAGATGGATCGACACGGCATTATCTCGCATTTCAGATGCGCCTTAATTCTCACATTGTCGGATCGAGGTCAAGAATTGTCTCGCTTCTCAAGTGCGCGATAATTCTGATCACCGCTGCCAGTTTTGTCCGGCAGAAGTCTGTAGAGTTTTGACAACCGGCTCTGCTAGACCACGACCAAAAATGCGACATCTGCCGAAATCTCGTTGTGCCCAGAATGCACACGGGGCCCGTCAAGACACTGATTTAAATGAATTCTCCGTCCAATCCATCATCGGGGCGACAGAAAGCCGGTGCGCGGGAACAGCCATTGACGTTACTGCGCCAGTCGTGCCGCCCGGCCACCGCGCCGTTTGGTGAACTTTTCGGCGCGGGAGGGCAGGTCGGCCATGACCGCCTGACGTTCTTCGGGGGACAGACGCGACCAGACAGAGATTTCGTCGATCGACCGCAGACAGCCGGTGCAGATCCGTTCCGCCGGGTGAATGACGCAGATCTTGATACAGGGGCTTTCAATCTCGGCCCTGGCCCAGATTTCATCTGACTGTTCGGGTTTGGTCACGTTGTTTCCCTAAGATAGGTCAGCCGGTCCAGCAGCCCTTGCAATATATACCCGGCGGCGACGTGATCAATCACCTCTGCGCGACGTTTTCGTGACGTATCCGCCTCCAGTAGTGCTCGCGTCGCCGCAACGGTGGACAGCCGTTCATCCCAATAGGTAATCGGCAAGGGGGTCAGCCGTTCCAGATTGCGGGCGAAGGCGCGGGTGGATTGGCAGCGAGGCCCTTCGGTGCCGTCCATGTTCAGGGGCAGCCCAAGGACAAAGCCCGCCAGATTGCGCCCGGCGGCGATCTGGATCAGCCGGGCGGCATCGGCGGTGAACTTGGTGCGTTTGACGGTTTCCAAGGGGCTGGCGACGGACCGGTAACCATCCGACACCGCCACGCCAATGGTCACAGTGCCAAGGTCAAGGCCCGCCACGGCGCGGCCAAAGGGCAGAAGTGCGGCGAAGGCCTCGGGGGTTTCACAGATCATTCGGCAACCCCGGCCTGTTGGGCGGCGGCCAAAAGCTGCGCCATAGCGGCGGGGTCGGCGGCAAACACACCCTGCGCCTCGGTCCAGATGGCAAGGGCCTGATCTTTGTCGCCAAGCACCCCCAGCGATGAAATCAACCTTGCCCAGTCAGCGGGAGGGCCGCCTTGGGTGGCCAACCGGTCCGAGAGTTGGCCGACCATGCCCCGGATCATCTGTTGCTGCGCCTCGGGCGTCATGTCCTGTGCGGCGGCGATATCGGCGGCAGTCGGGCCAACCTCGGGCGGCAGTTCATAATCCACCCCCGCCCGGATCGATGCATCCAGAACCCCGGCGCGGGCGAGTTGCACATGAATTTCGTCGGCTGGACCGTCTGCGACCAGATCACGCCACAGCCGGAAGGCAATGTCGGGCCGGTCGGTCTGGGCATAAAGCAGGCCGGCATAGTAGCGGGCGGTGATGTTTTTCGCATCATCGGCCAGCAGGCGGCGGATGGTCTGTTCAACCTCGGGCGAGACGAAACCGCCCGCAGCGGTGACCTGCAGGTCGATCAGATATTCATGATCGGCGACAGTCGCCGTGTCGGCTTTCAGCGCGATCAGCTGTTCCTGCGCCCGGGCGGCGGCGGGATAATTGCCAAGCCGGGCTTCGAAATCGGCCAGGAAACCCCAGCCTTGAATGGACTCCGGGTGGGTTTTGACCGCGTTCCGCAACTGTTCGATCATGGCCATATCGGCGGCGGGCACATCGATGGCAAGGGTCACCGGCACCAGCACCTCGGCTTCGGCCTGACTGATCCGGCCGTCCCGCATCGCATCGCCTGCCGCAATCCGGCTGTTGCGGGAAATATCGGGATAACCGGGGGCCCCAAGCCAAGCATACAGCGCCAAAGATCCCAGCGCCAAAACTGCGGCCAGCACAACGGCCAAAGTCCGGTTTGCGGGCTGCGTATCATTCGCAGGCGGCATCCCGACTTTGTCGGCGGCCAACAAACGGCGGGCGATTTCGGTGCGGGTCCGCTCGGCCTCGGCCACATCCAGCACGCCCCGGATCAGATCGCGGTCAACCTCGGCCAACTGGTCGCGGTAAACCCCCATATCAGCCGATTGCGCCGGGGTCGGTGCCAGCGGGCGCAACAGCGGCGGCAGCAGCGTGGCCGCAACAAGGGCCGCAATTAGACAGGCGATGATCCAGAACAGCATGAGGGGCGGCGGACTTTCATGGGGTTTCGTGCTCTATCTATGCCCGCAACCCGCCCGGCGAAAGGGGCCAGACCGGCGCGCGGCTGCGGCAGCATGGCACCATGTCGTATTAGGGCGGGTTTGTGCCGCAGGTGGTCAGCATTCCCTTGGCCCTTCGGTCCAGATAAAAGCGCGGTCAGCACGCAGCCTGACGCATCGAGAGGGATTCGGGGACCGATGAAACGCTATTCCGCCTTTGCCATCGCCCGCGAAGCCCTGCGCAACCATCTGGGCTGGGACCGGGCCTGGGCATCGCCCGCACCGCGCGCCCGCTATGATGTGGTGATTGTGGGGGCTGGCGGGCATGGGTTGGCCACGGCCTATTATCTGGGCCGCAATTTCGGGATCACCAATGTGGCGATCCTCGAAAAGGTCTGGCTGGGGGGCGGCAATACCGGCCGGAATACGACGATCATCCGGTCAAATTACCTGCAAGACCCGTCTGCGGCGATTTATGAAAAAGCCCGGTCGCTGTATGAGACCCTGTCGCAGGATCTGAACTATAACGTGATGTTCAGCCCGCGTGGGGTGATGATGCTGGCCCAGACCCAGCATGAAATTCGCGGCTATCAGCGCACAGCGCATGCCAACATGCTGCAAGGGGTCGAGACGCAGTATATCGGGCCAGACAAGGTTAAGGAACTCTGCCCGATCATCCATATCGCCGGGCCGCGCTATCCGGTGCTGGGGGCATTGTGGCAACCGCGCGGCGGCACGGCCCGGCATGATGCCGTGGCCTGGGGCTATGCGCGGGCCTGTTCCGACATGGGGATGCACATTATCCAGCAATGCGAAGTGACGGGGATTTCCTCTGTTGATGGCAAGGTGACGGGGGTGTCGACCACCAAAGGCGATATTGCCTGCGATAAACTGGGCATCGTCGTCGCCGGGCATTCGGGCGAACTGGCGCGGATGGCCGGGTTCCGGTTGCCGGTGGAATCTTTGTGCCTGCAAGCCCTTGTCAGCGAACCGATCAAGCCTTGCATGGATGTGGTCGTCATGGCCAATACGGTGCACGGCTATATGTCGCAATCCGATAAGGGCGAAATGGTGATCGGCGGCGGCACCGACGGATATAACAATTTCACCCAGCGCGGATCGTTCCACCATATCGAGGAAACCGTGCGGGCCTTGATTGAGACATTCCCGATGATATCGCGTCTGAAAATGCTGCGCCAATGGGGCGGGATTGTCGATATGACCGGGGACCGGTCGCCGATTATCTCAAAAACACCAGTGGGGGGGTGTTTTATCAATTGCGGCTGGGGAACGGGGGGCTTCAAGGCGATCCCGGGGTCCGGCTGGGCGATGGCCGAGCTGATGGCCAAGGGCGAGCCGGGGGCTTTGGCCGAGGCGTTTTCGATGGACCGGTTCCGGGCGGGGCGGTTTATTGACGAAAGCGTAGCGGCAGGGGTGGCGCATTGAACGGCGCTGCACAGCGTAGGTCGGGGCCTGGCCCGACTCTTCCCGGCCGGAGTCGGGGTAAACCCCGACCTACGGTGGTGCGGCAACAGGGGGCAACGATGGCCGCTTTTGACCATGCAGGCACCCGGACAAAGACGATGTTCCCGGCGGTTCTTGCTGGCCCCGGTGGTGGGATCGCTGTGCGCCCGCACCCAGGCGCGGCGCGGGGCCACAGCCTGTGGCGCAACCAGATGGAATGTGGGAACCAATCCCGGGTGGACGGCGTTACCCTGTTTCACGACACAACAATGGAGAACCGCTCATGTCCGATCCGCGCATCAATCCTCCCCGGTCAGTTGAACCGGCCAAGACAAACACGATCTATTACATCGTTGGCGGCCTCGTTGTGGCGGTCATTCTGGGCTACTGGCTCATGTCGCGGGGCAGCGACGTGGCCACCACAACAGGCGACGACAATTCCGTCACCATCGAAACCCCGGCAGTTGACCCGGCCCCGGCAGACCCGGTTGACCCACCTGTGGCCGATCCGGTTGATCCGGCTCCAGCAGACCCGGTTGATCCGGCTCCAGCAGACCCGGTTGAACCCGCACCAACCGACCCGGTTGACCCGCCTGTTGTTGATCCCGCAGCCCCCGCAACGAACCCCTGATCTGACGGGCGACGCGTTCGCCCCTCACCAATCCTGCACGCATGGCGGCCGTCCCCCGACGGCCGCCATTGGGCTGTCTGCCGGGCCGAAGTTGCCGATTGCAGCCCGGCCCCGCTCTTTTGCAAAGGCTTGCCCATGCTGACTTTGAACTGCCCCTATTGCGGCATCGCCGCTGACGAAACCGAACTGGCCGCAGGGGGAGAAGCGCATCTGAAGCGGTTCGGCCCCGGCGACAGTGACGAAGATTTCGAGGGCTATCTGTTCATGCGGCAAAACCCAAAGGGAGTGCATTTCGAACGCTGGCGTCATGCCTATGGCTGCGGCAAATGGTTTCTGGCCGCACGCTGCACTGCGACGCTTGAAGTATTCGGGACCTATCCGGCGCAATCCAAAGAGCCGCCGCAGGATTTGCGCGACCGGATCAGCGCCAAGCGGCCCGGCTGGACTTGGGGGAGTTTCCGATGAGCACGCGCCTGGCCACGGGTGGGCGGTTGGTCGACCGGACCAAACCGCTGAAATTTACCTTTAACGGCAAGCACTTGAACGGGATGCAGGGGGATACCCTGGCTTCGGCATTGCTTGCCAATGACCAGATGCTGGTGGGGCGGTCGTTCAAATATCATCGCCCGCGCGGTGTGGTGGCGGCGGGGGCAGAAGAGCCGAACGGGCTGGTAAACCTGGGCCTTGGCGGCAAGTTTGAACCCAATCAACGGATCACCACGACTGCTTTGGCGGATGGCATGACCGCCCGGTCACAGAACCATTGGCCCAGTCTGGAATTCGACGTAGGCGCGATCAACGCACGGCTGGCGCGGTTCCTGCCGGCCGGGTTTTACTACAAGATGTTCATCCATCCACGGTCGTTCTGGAAACATATCTACGAGCCGTTTATCCGCCAATCGGCAGGATTAGGGCGGGCCCCCAAAGACCGCGACGCTGATATTTACGAGCATTTTCATGCCCATGTCGATGTTTTGGTGGTCGGCGGCGGGATTGCAGGGCTGGCAGCGGCCCTGCGGGCTGGTCAGGCCGGGGCCCGCGTTTTGTTGATCGAACAGACTGCGGATTGGGGTGGACGGGCGGCGGTTGATCAGCCTTTGGTAGAGGGAGTGAAGGCGCAGGACTGGATTAACTCAACCGTGCAAGCCCTTGAAAATATGGAAAATGTGTCGTTGCGGTTGAACTGCATGGGGGCCGGGGTCTATGATCATGGCTACGTGCTGGCTTATGAGCAATTGACCGGGACCGGGGATCAGCCGCGCCATCGGCTGTGGCGGATCAGAACCGCGAAAACGATTACCGCGACGGGGGCGATCGAGCGACCTTTATCCTTTTCAGGCAATGACTTGCCGGGCGTTCTTCTGGCTGCTGCCTTGCGCGATTATGTGGTCAATTTTGGCGTCAGCATCGGGGACCGGACGGTTGTCGTAACGAACAACGACGATGCCTATCGCACGGCGATTGTGCTGCATCAGGCCGGTCTGACCGTGCCTGCGGTGCTGGATGCGCGCCCTGTGGCCGATGGGCCGCTGGTCCGTGCGGCGCGCGATCTTGGGATCCGGGTTTTGACTGGCACCGGGATCGCCGGGGTCAATGGAACCAAACGGGTGACAGGTGTCGCGATTTGCGCGCAGGCCGGCGAAGGTGCGGTGTTAGAGGAAATCGCTTGTGACGCGGTCGCAATGTCGGGTGGCTGGTCCCCGGTGGTGCATTTGTGGTCGCATTGCGGTGGAAAATTGCTGTGGGATGAAGAGCTTGCGCTGTTCCGCCCCGATCCGGACCGGCCCCCGACCGGGGTCGATGGCACCGGGTTTGTGCAGGCCGTGGGCGCTGCGAATGGGGTGTTGCGAAGCGGTCCGATCATGGCCGAAGCGGGCCTGTCGGGCGAAGATGCCGACGAAGAACCGCTGTTGCCGGTCTGGATCATGCCGCAGGGCGCGGGTTATAAACTGCGGTCCAAGATGTGGCTGGATTATCAGAATGATGTGAAGGTGACTGATGTGCAACTGGCCGCGCGTGAGGGCTATGAAAGCGTTGAACATGCGAAACGCTACACCACATTGGGCATGGCGACGGATCAAGGTAAGTTGAGCAATATCAATGGATTGGCAGTTCTTTCTAATGCGCTTTCCGTGACCATCCCGCAAACCGGCACCACCACTTTCCGCCCGCCTTATACGCCGATCTCGATGGGTGCGATTGGCGGCGTGGCGCGGGGCGAATTGTTCCAGCCGGTCCGCAAGACCCCGCTGCATGGCTGGCACGAAGCCAATGGCGCAGAGTTTGAACCCGTGGGCCTATGGCGCCGCCCCTATGCGTTCCTCCGCCCCGGCGAAACCACCCATGAGGCCGTCAACCGCGAGGTGAAGAACACCCGCCAAGCCCTTGGATTGCTTGATGCATCCACATTGGGCAAGCTGATCGTCAAAGGCCCCGATGCGGGCCGGTTCCTTGACATGCTGTACACCAATGTGATGAGCAGCCTGCCGGTCGGCAAATGCCGCTATGGGCTGATGTGCAGCGAGAATGGCTTTCTGATTGACGATGGCGTGGTCGCCCGCCTGTCCGAGGACAGCTGGCTTTGCCATACCACCACTGGGGGGGCGGACCGGATTCACGCCCATATGGAGGATTGGCTGCAATGCGAATGGTGGGACTGGCAGGTTTATGTCGCCAATGTCACCGAACAATTCGCGCAAATGGCCGTGGTCGGCCCGAATGCCCGCAAGCTGTTGGAAAA
>JANOMH010000436.1:0-7439 GCA_031420215.1 Rhodobacterales bacterium
GGGAACCAGACCATATTGGCGGTCTGCACGAGGATGACGCCGGACAAAGCAGCCGCCACCGCAGACAGCACGAACACGCCGACCCGGACCAGCTCGACATTGATCCCCATCTGCTTGGCCGAATTCGGGTTGTCACCGACCATCTGCACCCGGATGCCAAAGCGGTGATAGCGGAACAGCACATACATCAGCACCGCCCAGACCAAGGAGAGGAAAAAGTGGTTAGGCACTTGAAGTCCGTTGATATTCCATTTGCCGACAAAGAATTCATTGCCCCAGGTGCCCACCGCCGTGCGCAGTTCCAGATTGCGGCCCTGCGCCAGAAAGTTGACGATGCCGACAATGAAAAACGACAAGCCCAATGTGGCGACCAGCGACGATATCTTGCCATAGACGATGACCACTCCGACCCCGAGGCCCAGCAGCGCCCCGGCCAGAAGTGTGACGAATGCCGCCGGAATAACTGGCAATCCCCAGATCAGCAGCGACATGAACACACCGCCGCCCGCGCCGATGATGGAGGGAAAGGCCAGATCAATCTCTCCCGCCGTGATCACAAAAACCAATGCAGTCACAAGGATGATCGAAGGCGGGATCGAGAACAGGTAAGAGCCGTAAAAGCCCGGGATCAGGAACAGTGCCCAGTTCTGCGAGGCAAAGAACAGCCAGACCGCGACGAAGGCGACAAACGAATTCACCGCCCGCCCGTTGCGGGCATAGAACCGCCGCAGCGGTGATTGTTCGCGGCGGTTGTCGATGATGGCAGGCTTGGCGGCGGTGTCGGTCATGCGTTTCCCCTCAGGCCGTTTGCCGCAGACTGCCGACATCGGCCCGGCCGGTTTCGGCCAACTGATGCATCATCTGGATCAGGTGATCGGCCCCGGTAAAGGCGGCCTTGGGCCCCTCAAACGCCTCGCGCCCGCGGTCGATCACAAAGAACCGGTCAGCGATATCATAGACATGGTAGATGTTATGGCCGATGAAAATCACCGTGCGGCCCGACGCTTTGACCGCCTCGACAAAGCGGAACACCTTTTGCGTCTCGGTCAGGGAAAGTGCTGTGGTGGGTTCATCCAGCACGATTACATCGGCGTTGTTATAGAGGGCACGGGCGATGGCGACGCCCTGCCGCTCGCCGCCTGACAGATTGCCCACGACCGAATCCGGGCTGAACACCTTGGAGGTAAAGCCGATCTCGCGCATCAGGCGGCCTGCTTCTTCGGTCTGGCGTTTGGTGTCGATCAGACCCAGAGCATTGGTAATCTCGCGGCCCATGAAGATATTGGTGACGATGGAATGCTGCGGGGCCAGGGCACGGTCCTGAAAAACAGTCTCTATTCCGGCATCACGGGCGGTAATTGGCGACCATTTGCTGCACAGCTTTCCCTTGACCCAAACCTCGCCCGAGGTCGGGGCATGAACGCCCGCCAGCGTGCGCACCAGCGTGGATTTGCCGGCACCATTATCGCCCAGCAGGCCCAGCACCTCGCCTTTGCGGACGGTCATTGTCACGCCGGTCAGTGCTTCGACATTGCCAAAGCGTTTGACGATATTTTTCAGCTCGATAATCGGTTCGCCGATGGCAACCATCGCGGTCTCTTTCCCTAAAAGATGGGGCCGGACTGCGAACTGCCCGGCCCCGGAGTGCTTAGCGGAAGCCTTCGTTGGCAAGCACAGCGACTTTGCCGACATTCGCGGCGGTCACAAAGCCCGACCCCGTATCCAGGTTCATTGGCGCAAGCTTGTAGACCAGTTGCTGGCAAAGCGACAAGACCGGCATGTAGCCCTGCAAGTAGGGCTGTTGGTCGGCTGTCACCAGCATATGCCCGCTTTCCAGCGATTCCTGCACGCCCTGGCCGATGTCAAACCCGACGCCGATGATTGCGCCCGGCTCGATCCCCATTGAACCCATGAACACCGGGGCGGCAGAGACCCAGGGACCACCCGGATAACCAATCAGGGTCACTCCCGGATTGGACAGCACGGCAGAGGTCAGCACCGGTAATTGCAACATCTGGTCGGCAGAAGCGCCCTCGGCCTCTTGCAGCTTGATCACGGTCATGCCGAACGCTTCGAGCGCATCGGCCAGCCCAAGTTCACGCTGCGCGGTTGCCCGCCTCCCAGCGCGACATGATGATAGCGGTTTGCCCGGGCTGGAGCCGGTCACCGGCAAGGCGCAGGGTTTCAGCGGCCAGCGCCTCACCCTGCTGATACAGCGACGCGCCAACAAAACCGGACCCGAACCGGGCGCGCACTTCGGGCACATCGACGTTCATATACATGACCTTGATGCCCGCAGCTTCGGCCTCTTCGGCCAGCGGCATCAGGGCGGCGTCACCGGGGTGGCCCATCATCGCGATGCCGTCAGGGGCTTGCCCGATCATGTCGCGGAACTGGGTGACCATCAGTTCGAAATTCCATTCCGAATAGATGATCTGCACATTGGCGCCGGTGTCCATCGCGGCCTGCGTCGCACCTTTGTCGATGATCGAATTGAAGGTGCCGCCCGCCGGGCCGCCCGAAAATACGATAAGGTTCTGCCCAGCGCACCAGCCGGCCTGTTGCGCCTGCGCGGCCATGGCCGTCAGGGCAAGGGCACTGACAGCGCCGGTTAGGATTTTGGTGAATGTGGTCATGTCGTCCTCCCTGTGTGCGGCGGTCCATCCCCGCTGCGTGTTGGTTCGGTCCAAAATCGTTTTTGGTCGTGAACCTTAGGATAAGTTGCGTCATGCCCCCTACGTCAAGTGATTTTCGCTTGTTGTGACCAGTTTTCTTAACAGCGACGGGACTGCTTGACCCAATTGTCAAAATCGTTTTTGGTGTCTGGTAAGTTTTCACAAGGGACCGTTGATGTCGCCTGCCTTACCCTCTGGAATCCGCGCGGTTGCGGTTGCGGCCAATGTGTCGGTGTCCACTGTAAGTCGGGCATTGAACGGCTATGGCGACGTCAGCCCCGACACGCGCCGCCGTGTGGAAATGGCGGCGGAGCAGTTGGGCTACCGGGCCTCCTTTGCTGCGTCCACCCTGCGCCGCAGCCAGACCGATACAATCACTTTCATGATCTCCAAACCCTGGACCCGCTATGTAGACCCATATTTCTTGGGCATTCTCGACGGACTGGAAATGGCGCTGTCATCCAATGGATTTGAATTGCAGGTCGTCATGGCCCGCGATTTCGATGGCGAACTTGACGTGATCCGCCGCATCGTTGAACGCAAGCGGTCCGACGCGCTGATCTTTGCCCGAACCCGGCCCGAAGATGAGCGGATCGACTGGCTGGAGGCGCGGGGCAACCCCTTTGTGACCGTGGGCCGCACCTTGCGCAATTCACACAGCTTTGTGGACCGCGATCAGGTGAAACTGGGCCGCGATGCGGCGCGGCGGCTCGCGGCACTGGGGCACAAACGGATCGGACATTTGACCACCCCCTTGCGTTATATGTACTCGCATCTGACGGTGCAGGGCGTGCGTGAAGGGCTGGAACAGGCCGGCCTCACCTATGATCCTGCCCTTGATGTTGAATGCTTTTTGTCCCGCAAGACGGGCGAAGAGGCGGTAACCGAACTGTTCATGCGGGGCCCCCGGCCCACCGCCCTGATCTGTGGCAATGACCTGATCGCCATATCCGCCATGGACGGACTGCGCCGGTTGGGCCTGACGCCGGGCGAAGATGTCGCCCTGATCGGCTGCGACGATATTCCTGTCGCGGCCCATGTGCGCCCCGCCCTGACCACGTTCAACATTGATCTTGGGGCGCTTGGCATCCGTCTGGGGCGCATGGTTCTGGCCAAACTGAACGGAGAAACCGAACCGATGCAGGAGTTGATTACTGCGCCGATGGTGGTGCGTCAAAGCGATTGCCCGGGGGCAGGCAATGAAGCTTGAGGTGCATCATATCCGCGCTCTGAAAGGCGTGCGCCAGTTGACCGAACTGAATGTGCAGTCGGTGGATCAGGCCGCTGCGGCGCAGGCGGCGGGGATTGATATTATCGTGTCCGGTTGGCGCGCTGATTTCCCGGCCCGCCGTGCCGCCGCCCCCGCGACGCATTTCTGTTTTGGGCTGATCTATGGTCATCCGGTGAATGCCGACGAGGCCAAGCGCGCGGCATTCGATGCCTTGGAGGCAGGCGCGGATTCGATCTATTGCGCGATGCATTTCGAGGTCATCGAAGCGATGGCGCGTGAAGCGATTCCCATTGTCGGCCATGCCGGACTGGTGCCGCAAAAGGCCCGGCTGACCGGAATGCGCGCCTTTGGCCGCACTCTGGCCGAAGCGCGGACGCTGATGCAGACGATCCGTGACTATGAAAACGCCGGGGCCTTTGCGGTCGAGCTTGAGGTTGTCGCCGAACCCGTTGCCACGGCCATAGCCAAGGCCACCCCGCTGACCGTGATTTCCATGGGATCGGGCGCGGGCTGTGATGTGCAATATCTGTTCGGCGTCGATGTGCTGGGAGAGACCAAAGGTCGCATTCTCCGCCACGCCCGAGTCTATGATGATCTGGCTACCGAATACGCCCGTTTGCAGGAACGGCGCGTGAAAGCTTTCGCGGCCTTTGCCGCCGATGTCGCTGGTGGTCAGTTTCCTGACCCTTCGGAACTTGTGTCGCTGAAACCAGCCGAGGCCGAGGCTTTGTCCGGCTTTCTGGCTGATCCGCGACAATAGGCCCTGCCAACAGGAAAAGACCATGCTCGATATTCTCGCCCCATTTCGTGTCAAACCGTATCGCGACTACAAACTCGACGGCCCGGCCAATGGCGCGGCTGTGGCGGCGGGCCTTGCCAATGCCGATTGGTATCAAACGCCGGTCGAGCGCAAGCTGCTGAAACAATTGATGCAGCGGTCTGATGGCCCGGCGCTGCGCCATACGGCGATCTGGATCGGGCTTATCCTATTGACCGGTAGTCTGGGGGTGGCGTTCTGGGGCACATGGTGGGCGGTGCCCTGTTTTCTGGTTTACGGCGTCCTCTACACCAGTGCCGCCGACAGCCGCTGGCACGAAATGGGGCACGGGACGGCGTTCAAGACCGCCTGGATGAATGACGTGGTCTATGAGTTCGCGTCCTTCCTGATGATGCGCAATCCGGTGGTCTGGCGGTGGAGCCATGCGCGCCACCATACCGATACGATCATCGTCGGGCGTGACCCCGAAATCAGCAACATGCGCCCGACGCAGCTGGTCTTGCTGGCCATAGGCATGACCGGGGTGACAGGCCTGCCGCAGATTCTGGCCACGCTGATCGGCCATGCCCGCGGGCGGCTGACCCCTGCCGAGCAGGATTATGTGCCGCAAACCGAATGGCCCCGCGCCTATACCGCCGCCCGCATTCATGTGGCGATTTATGTGGCCGTTCTGCTGACCTGTCTGGCCACATGGTCAATCATTCCGGCCCTGCTGATCGGATTGCCGCGCGCCTATGGCATCTGGCTGCTGATCCTCATGGGCCTGCCGCAGCATGCGGGATTGCAAGAGGATGTGCTCGACCACCGCCTGAACGCCCGCACCGTGCTGATGAGCGGACCCTTGCGGTTCATCTATTCCAACATGAATTACCATGTCGAACATCACATGTATCCGATGGTCCCCTACCACGCCCTGCCGCGCCTGCACGAGGCCGTCAAACACGACTGCCCAGCGCCCTGCCCGTCGCTATTGGCCGCATGGCAGGAAATCATCCCTGCCTATCTGCGCCAGCGCAGTGACCCGACCTATTTTCTGGTCAAGCAGCTCCCCCCCGGGGCGGGGACGGCGGGGGTTGCGAAACTGGCCGCAGAATAACCATTGCAAACTGAACCGATCAGCAGGTGCAGGCAATGGCTCAAATCAGCCGGAAATCTGTCCAGGAGTTGGGAAAGCAGCGCGTCCTTGCCGCGCCATGGATCCGGGTCGCAGGTGATGACGTGCTGGCCGCCCGCCAGACCGTTTCGCTGGCCGACATTGCCGACCGTCCGCTGATCCTGTCTGATCAGGCCCTGTCGATCCGGCACATGCCCGGCCTGTGCCGAAGCATTGGTGTCATGCCGGTCGTCCGGCACCGGGCAGCATCGATCAGGCTGTTGCGCGGTGTTGCGGCGAATTAGGCATCCCACGATCCGCCTTACAAGACGTCAATCACGAAGGCCACTTGGAAGGTGCCCGACGCGGCAAAGCCCGTGGGGCCGCTGTGTGCCGGGTCAGATTTTGACGGTCACGGTTTTCAGATGCGAATAATGGTGGATTGCCTCGATCCCTTTTTCACGGTCATAGCCGCCGTTCTTGTGTCCGCCAAACGGAGTCTGCACTGAGATGGTGTTCCAGACATTGATAAAAACCTGCCCCGCCTCGATCCGGTCGGCCACCCACAAAGCACAGCTGATGTCGCGCGTCCATAACGTACCGATCAGGCCATAATCCCTGGCATTGGCGATGCGGATCGCGACTTCTTCGGTGTCAAACGGGATGATGACACCCACCGGGCCAAAGACCTCTTCTTGGGCGATGCGCATATCATTGGTCACATCGGCATAGACGGTGGGGGCGATGTAAAAGCCTTTCTCTTGGCCCTTGACGGTCACGGCGGTCCCGCCGGTGACCAGCCGGGCACCGTCATCTGTTGCCACTGCAAAGAACGCCTGCACGCGGTCGAATTGTGCTGGCGTGATAATCGGGCCCAGGGTTTCGCCGGGGATCAGGGCCTCGGTCGCCAAGCGAACCAGCCCGACAAAGTGGTCATAAACGATGCGTTGCACCAACAGCCGGGTCCCGGCCGAACAAACCTGCCCGGCGTTCAGGGTAAATCCCTTGACCGCCTCACGCGCTGCCAGCCCAAGGTCGGCATCGGCAAACACGATATTGGCCGACTTGCCACCGCGTTCCAGCGTCAAGGGAATGATCCGGTCCGCCGCAATTTGGCCAATGGCGCGGCCCACTCCGACCGAACCGGTAAGGGCCACTTTGCGCACCGCAGGGTGGCGCACGATCGCCTCGCCCACGGCAACCCCTGCGCCCAGCACAATGTTGATGACACCTGGCGGAAACCCCGCCTGATGCGCCAGACGGGCAAGCTCAATGGTGGTGCGGGACGTGATCTCGGACGGTTTGGCCACAACGGTATTGCCCGCCACCAGGGCCGGGGCAATGGCGCGGCCGGCCTAGTTCAGGGGCAAGTTCCACGGGGTGATCACACCCACCACCCCGAATGGTTCGCGCCGGGTAAAGACGTGCTGATCGGGGGCCACATCCAGCACATCGCCCGCAGGAAGATAGACCAGACTGCCATAGAATTCGAAATAGGCCGCAGAGCCGTCAACCTCGGCCAGAACGCCGGCCATTGGTTTGCCGGTATCTGCACGCTCCATCTCGGCCAGAGTCTGGCGGTTGGCACGCAGCAGGGCAGCCAGCACCTGCATCAGCCGCCCACGCTCTGCGGCGGGCATGCGCCGCCAACCATCTGCCGCG
>JANOMH010000437.1:0-1674 GCA_031420215.1 Rhodobacterales bacterium
CTAGCAGGCTGTTGAAAAAGTCGAAAACGAGCATACCGACAAGTCGCGCCGAGCAACGTTCGCGCAAGTTTCAGAAGTTCGTTGAATCGAAATTGCGTCAAACAGGCGTTTCAAGCATCAACGTCCTTTGCCAGTGGCGCTCAAAATGACTTTTTCAACGTAAGCGCCCGATTGACCCGGCCTTCTGGAGCCTCGGTGACGTGGGTACGGTGATTGCTGGCATGTCAGCTGGCGGGGAACATCTTGAGATCGGAACTGCTTGGTGTTGAGCGTCGTCGTCGCTGGACGCGCGAAGAGAAGCTGGCGATCCTGAGCGAGATCGGCGTTGATGGCGCCAGTGTGAGCGAGGTCGCTCGCCGGCACGATGTGCCGCGCCAGAATCTTTATCAGTGGCGTCGTGATGTGCAGCGCAGGGCGCTGAGCGAGAGCCTTGGCGTCACATTCATCCCGGTTGCGTCTCAGCTGAGCCGTTGCGCACGTCGCCGGTGGGTTCGATGGGCGCGGTTGAGATCATGCTTCGCAATGGCCGCGGCCTGCGCGGCATCGCGGGGATGGCGGAGAACGAGCTGACGCATCTGATCCGCGTGGTTGAACGCGCATGATTGCCCTGGGGTCGAATGTCAGGGTGTATCTCGCAGCGGGCCGGACCGACATGCGTTGCGGTATAGGCGGCCTTTGCGCGTTGGCGCGCAACGGGCTGGCGCTGGAGCCGAGCGACACGCGGGTGATCGTCGTCTTCAGGGGGCGCAAGGGCGACCGACTGAAAATTCTGCACTGGGACGGTCAAGGCTACTGCCTCTACTACAAGGTTCTCGAACGCGGGCACTTCCCGTGGCCGAATGCATCGTCGGGAACGGCGAGCCTGACGGCGGCGCAGATGTCGATGCTGTGGGAAGGTATCGACTGGCGCCAGCCGCAATGGACCTCAGCCCCGCTCCGGGCGTGAAAATATCTGCATCGATGGAGGTCGACTTGTCCCCCCGCGAATCGGCGCGTGCTATGATTCGGCATGTCTGGTGGTGCTGCTTCGCTTACCGATGATCCCGCTGCGCTGAAGGCTCTGGTGCTTCGGCTGCAGGGCGAGTTACGCGCCCGCGATCTGCTGATCGAAAGCCTTCGGATCCGGATCCTGCGGTTGCGTCGACAGAAGCACGGCGCGAGCTCTGAGAAGATCGCGCGTGAGATCGAACAGCTCGAACTTGTCCTCGAAGGTGTTCAGATCGCTGACGCCGAGGCGAGCGATGTGCCTGTTGATGAGAGCGACGGGGCTGATGCGCCTGCTGAGGCTGATCGTTCGAAGAAGCCGCGCCGCAAGCCGCGGGTGTCAGAGGCAACGCCGCGCCAGCGGGTTCTGTTCGACCCGGGCGGGGACTGCCCTGCGTGCGGAGGGCCGCTGCGGACAATAAGCGAAGACGTAAGCGAGATGCTCGACATGATCGCCGCCAGGCTGACGGTCACCGAGATCGTCCGTCCGAGGAAATCCTGCCGCTGCTGCGAGACGATCGTGCAGACCCCGGCGCCGAGCCGCCCGATACCGGGCAGCATGGCGGGCCCGAGCCTGCTGGCGTTCATTCTGGTCTCCAAATACGACGACCACCTTCCTTTGTACCGCCTCAATGAGATCTTCGAGCGGATGGGGGCGGATATCCCTGATACGACGCTGGCGGATTGGTG
>JANOMH010000438.1:0-1709 GCA_031420215.1 Rhodobacterales bacterium
TGATCATGGGTGCGTTTCGGGGCGATTTCCGGCTGACGTTCTTTAATGCAGCCCTGATGACCGACCCCGAGGGGATGTTGCAGGGGCAGGGGCCGCATAGCCAGCATCCCGGTTGCATTCGCTTTACGGATAGTGCGCAGGTGGCCCTGATGGCCCCGGTGATCAGCGCCTATCTGGCCGAGGCGATGGGCTATGCCGAGGCGGGGCTGCTGCCGGTGAAAGTGGTCCCCGAGATTGAGTTGCCTGACGAATTGGTCGAGGCGCTGGACATGGACCTGGAACTGGCCGAAGCCTTTGCCGCGCTGACCCCGGGGCGGCAGCGGAGTTATGTGATCAATCTGGCGGGGGCCAAGGCTGTGGCGACCAAGGTGGCCCGGATTGCGAAGTTCCGGGGGCATATCTTGGCGGGCAAGGGGGCGTTGGAGCGGTGAGGGTATATGACCTAATTGACCGACAATCGTCCGTCAAATCACGCACTCTGCGCTTGATTATCAGATCCTTGAAATTTCTTATACCATTCGCAGCTGCCGGACTATTGTCAGCGTGCGCAGAAAGATCAATTGTTGCCCCAAATGACGAAGTATACGAACTCCCTTCGAGTAATTGTCCAGAAGGCGAAATTTACGCCGGGGTTCAAACCCATCTTAGGTGCTGGACGCCTGGTCAATATGAAATCCTCTTTGGAGTGAGCGAGCCGTAGGGCGGGGCCTGCCCCGCCGGGTGGGAAGATGCGGAGTCGGGGCAGGCCCCGACCTACATCCCACCTCCCATTGACCCTGCCCGCCGCCGCTGTAGGGTCGTGGGGCGCATATCCAAAGGTTCCCCCCATGCTGTCCAACGGTCGTCACTACCTCGCCATTCCCGGCCCCTCGGTCATGCCCGACCGGGTGCTGGCCGCGATGCACCGGGCGGCGCCGAATATCTATACCGGGGCGCTGCATGAAATGACGGAGACGCTGTATCCCGACCTCAAATCTGTGGCCCGGACCGCCCATGATGTCGCGATTTACGTGACCAATGGCCATGGTGCCTGGGAGGCGGCTTTGGCCAATACCCTGTCGCGTGGCGATCTGGTGCTGGTGCTGGCGACGGGCAGTTTCGGGCCGGGCTGGGGCGGGATGGCCAGGGGCTTGGGGGTGCAGGTCGAGGTGCTGGACTTTGGGCCCGAGGCGGCGGTTGATCTGGGCCGGGTGGAGGAACGGTTGCGGGCGGATCAGGGAGCCAAGATCAAGGCGGTGCTGGTCTGTCATGTTGATACCTCAAGCTCGGTGCGCAATGATGTGGCAGGGCTGCGCGAGGTGCTGGACCTTGTCGGGCACGGCGCGTTGCTGCTGGTCGATTGTATTGCTTCGCTGGCCTGTGACCGGTTCGAGATGGACGCCTGGGGTGTTGATGTGATGGTCGCCGCCAGCCAGAAGGGCCTGATGACCCCGCCGGGGCTGGGCTTTGTGTTCTTTGGCCCCAGGGCGGATGCAGCCCGCGAAGGGGCGGATTGTGTGACCGCGCATTGGGATTGGCGGCCCCGGGTTCGCCCTGCGTTTTATAGCAATTATTTCAACGGCACCGCCCCCACCCATCATCTGTATGGGTTGCGCGAGGCGCTGGATATGATTGGCGAGGAGGGGATTGAGCAGGTCTGGGCGAGGCATGCGCATCTGGCCCGGGCGGTCTGGGCGGCGGTGGATGTGTGGGGGTCTGCTGGCCCCTTG
>JANOMH010000439.1:0-1950 GCA_031420215.1 Rhodobacterales bacterium
GGCGCATATTCTCCTCACCGGCGAATACAGGTAGCCAAAATCATGACCCAATCCTTAAAGTGTCATCCCGCACTCAGCGGCATTCGACCCCAGCAATGCGTTCATGTAACACCCGGTGTCCACATCCCCGCCTTCCCGACACCGGATAACTTATTGTCAGCAATCCCTCCCTGACTGACAATGGCACCGTCGGAACCCATTCTATTGGTTCCGGCGGCCCCCGTTTGGGTAAACTGTTTCGCATTGCGCAGGCCAAAAATGGTTGTGCTAAGTGCCAAGTTCCAACGCCGGGTGCAAATTGAGCCCCCTGTGCTTGGCCGTTCCCACAGCACACCGAAGTCGGGGACGGGCTACGTTTGGGGCGCTGCCGTTCGAGGGGAACCAGACCGCGCGCGCGGCGTTCTATGGGTGCAGTGCTTTAACAGCGCGGGCGCGTCGAGCCGAACATTTGTCGCAGCCTAATGTCTTTGCTGAAATCGGTAACAGGCGAGGAACAGGGATTTGGCCACAATCACCAGAAAAGCCAAGGCCCCCAAGCCACGCAAGGGCATGCCCGGCACCGAGTTGGCCAAACCTGACTTTATGCAGCGATATCAAGCGCAGTTTCACGATCCAGCATTTGATGTCGTGCGCCACGAGCTGGACCGTATCGCAGAGATCGCGTTTGACAATTACCGCAAAGGAAACAAAAGTCCGGTGACGTCAAAGGCCGGACGCGGCTTTTCCAATCCCGATTACGAACTGTCCTCGGACTGGCAGGCCGCAAGCGACGCCATTGCGGCCGCGCAAACCCGGTACGACGACGCTGATCTGCCTTCACGCATACTTCTGGTCAATGGCTCGTCGCGCAGTGACCAGACCTGCCCAGGCGAAATGTCGAAAAGCTATCGGATGGTCGAATTGGCCAGAAAGGTGTTGGAGGACGAGTTTTCGATTATGGTAGATGTGCTGGATCTGTCGCGCCTCAGTTCTGAATACGGGCGCAAAATCCATCCCTGCAAGGCGTGCTTTTCAACCGCTGCACCGCTGTGCCATTGGCCCTGCTCGTGCTACCCAAACCACGGCATGGGGCAGACGCAGGACTGGATGAACGACATTTATCCGTTGTGGGTCGCGGCACACGGGGTGATGATCGTAACCCCGGTGAACTGGTATCAGGTGTCGTCGCCGATCAAGCTGATGATGGACCGGCTGGTTTGTGCGGATGGCGGCAATCCCGACCCGACGCTGACCGATGGCAAGGATGCAGCCCTTGCCAAACAGATAGAACTGGACGGCTGGTCCTATCCCCGGCACCTGTCGGGGCGGTCCTTTTCGGTGATCGTGCACGGCGATGTGGCTGGCGTCGCCGACGTGCGCCGGTCTGTTTCGGACTGGCTGCGCTTTATGAAACTGACCCCCGCCGGCGCGGCATCCGAGGTTGATCGCTACATCGGCTATTGGGAACCCTATGCCACGAACCACCAGGCTTTTGACGGCGACAAAGCCATGCAGGACGAGGTTCGGAACGCGGCCCGCAGTCTGGCAGAAGCTATTGCGCAAAAGCGGTCCGGGGCCTGTGCGGAGCCGGGCGAGACATTGACAGAACCACGCCGGAAATAAGCACCACCGCAGAAGCCGCGTCGAGACGAAGATGCGTTGTGTGAAACTTCGAGGCCAGCGCCTCATGGCGCGTGACTTCGACCGTCAGGTCGTTGAGTTCCAGGTAAGTGTGGCGTGCTGAATGGCTTCACCGCCCTTGGCATTCCCGTCACAGAAGTTGTGCGGCTATTCAGATAAGTCTGTCCGGGAAAGGGGAAGTCCGACCTCACCCTGATTTGTGCAACATGTGTAACCGGCCCTTGCGCAAGAGGTATTTTCGGAGCTGATTTTGGCGCGTCATCGGGTGCTGACATGTGTCCGGCCTCATGATGCGGCGTCTCACATGCCGCGGGCCCGTATGGTGTTCGA
>JANOMH010000440.1:0-2132 GCA_031420215.1 Rhodobacterales bacterium
TCGCGCTGCGGGATGTTGTTGGTAAAGGGCAGCACCATTTCGTTGTAGCTGTCATTCCACCACATCGCGACCTCGACCCCGATATCGTCGCGCATGCCGTTGATATAGATCGGTTCCGGCAGGATCGAGGCCTTGGACCGATCCAGATATTTGACGAATTCCTTGACACCGCCTACGTAGAATAATTCCAGATGCAGCGGTTCGGCGGGGCGTTCATCCTCCAGAATGATCCGCACGCCGGAGTTCAGGAAGGCCAGTTCGCGCAGGCGCTTTTCCAGCGTGTGAAAGTCGTAATCGAGATTTGAGAACGTCCCTTCGGGAATGTTGGTTTTGGCGGCGGCCAGAAACCGCACCATCGTGCCGCGCAGTCCCGGCGCAGGGCCGAAGGCGTAGACGTGGGTCACGCAATTGCCATGCTCGAAGCGACCCCGGTATTCGGTGTCGTCGCGCCAGACGGTGAGTTCAAGCCATTCCGACAAAGCGTTGACCACAGAGACGCCGACGCCGTGCAAACCGCCGGAGACTTTGTAGGCGTTCCCACCCTCATCCGTGTTGTTGAATTTGCCGCCTGCATGGAGCTGGGTCATGATGACCTCGGCCGCCGAGACCCCCTCTTCCTGATGGATTTCGACGGGGATGCCACGGCCGTTGTCATGCACCGACACCGAGGAATCCGCGTGGATTTTGACGCGCACAAAATTGGCGTGACCGGCCAAAGCCTCATCAATGCCATTGTCCACGACTTCGTAGACCATGTGATGCAGACCCGAGCCATCGTCGGTGTCGCCGATATACATGCCTGGGCGTTTGCGAACCGCGTCCAAGCCCTTGAGAACCTTGATGGAATCGGCCCCATATGCGTTCATGTTGGGGCCGTTCGGCGGGGTCGTGTCGGACATGCAGGATTTCCTTGGAATTTACCTGTGCAATATACGATTACTGGGGGGGATTGTCACGCGCCGACGCTATATTTTGCGTCAGAGCAAGGGGATGAGCAGCCCGACGCCAATCAGCAAAGTCCCGGCGATCTGGTTGGTGCGCCGGACCGCGCCGGGGGTGGTCAGAAAGCTGCGCACGGTGCCGATGAAATAGGCCAGGCAGAGGTTGCCGATCAGCGGGATGATGACCGAAACGGCGAGGATTGCGGCGATGTCGGGGGTGGTCAGTTTGGTCACGTCAAAGAAACCGGGCAGCATGCCGCCGTAGAACAGGATCGCCTTGGGGTTAGCCAGAATGACCGCAATGCCCGCCAGAAACCCGGCCCACATGCCGGGTTTTGTCAGCCTGCTGTCAGCCCCGATGGTCTTACCGGCATTGCGGATGATCAGGATGCCCATGATCAGGAAAGTGGCGCAAGCGACCCATTTCATCACGTCGAGGAAGCTTTCGAACATGCTCAGGATCCAGCCCATGCCCAGAATGGCGAGCAGCGGCCAAAGGATATCGCCGATCGAGACGCCCACCGCCAATGGCCATGCCGCCCGGAACCCGCCGTTGAGTGCGCGTGCGGTCAGCGCCACCCAGACCGGGCCGGGGGTCAGGAACAGCAGCAGGATGCCAAGGGCGTACAGGGCGAGGTCGGTAGCCGAAATGGTCATCGCGCGGGTCTAGAACAGGTGGCCGAGCATGTCGAGATCGGCTGCGTCATCCCACAGCGTCCCGCGCAGGGGCAGGACCATCAGGCTGTCTGCCTTGGCCGTCTGGGTGCGCAAGGTCCGGGCATTGCGGATAACCGTATAGCGCATTTTGTTGTGCACCGGGCGAAACCCGGCGGCGGCATAGAGTTTGGCGTCGCCGAACAGGATCAGATGGACGGCCTGCGACTGGCGGGCCTCGGCAATGGCGGCTTGCAGGAGCGCACTGGCGATACCTTTGCCACGATGATCGGGATCGGTGCCGACTTCGGCCAGACCGATGATGTCGATCAGCGCATTGCCGAGCCGGATGGCGCGGTAGGTCACAGCGAAATGGCCGATAATATGGGGCGCGCGGACCACCAGCCGGGTGTGATGGCGCTGGCGATAATAGCTGCGACCGACAAATTCGGTGGGAAAGCTGCGCTCCATCAATTTGGCGATCTGCGCCTCGTCCGCGGCGGTCAAGCGGGTTTCTTCGATCCGATCAATCTGCAT
>JANOMH010000441.1:0-2760 GCA_031420215.1 Rhodobacterales bacterium
GCCGCCAAGGCGAACATCCTGCGGCTGATCCAGTCCGGGGTGGACCAAGGCGCTACACTGGTCGTCGATGGGCGGGATTTCAAACTCCAAGGCTATGAGGATGGCTTTTTCGTCGGCCCGCATCTGTTCGACCACGCCACCCGCGACATGGACATCTATCAGAAAGAAATCTTCGGCCCAGTGCTGACCTGCGTGCGGACCCAATCCTACGAAGAAGCCCTTAAACTGGCGATGGACCACGAATACGGCAACGGCACCGCGATCTATACCCGCGACGGCGACACCGCGCGCGATTTCGCCAACCGGGTCAACGTGGGGATGATCGGGATCAACGTGCCGATCCCGGTGCCCTTGGCCTATCACACCTTCGGCGGCTGGAAGAAATCCGCCTTTGGGGATCTGAACCAGCACGGGCCGGACAGCTTCAAATTCTACACCCACACCAAAACCATCACCGCGCGCTGGCCATCGGGGATGAAGGAGGGCGCGAGCCTGAATTTCAAGCCGATGGACTGACGTAGGGTGGGCAATTTGCCCATCACCGCTCGAAAAGGATGGGCAAACTGCCCATCCTACGCCAGGCCGAGAGGGTTACGTGACGGGTAAGGATTCCCCCTATTCCCCTGCGCCCGCAAATCAGGCATCCTCCGGGCATTCACAACCCGGAGGTTTGCCATGTCCACCATTTCCCGCCGCACCTTACTGAAGCTCAGCCTGGCCGCGCCCGCCGTCTTTTTGGCCACAACCGCCCGCGCCGCGACGCATCAGGTGACCATCGTCAATATGTCTTTCCAACCCGCCACCCTGACCATCGCGGCAGGCGACACGGTGGTCTTTGCCAACCAGGACAACGCGCCGCATACCGCGACCGATGACGCCGGGGCCTTCGATACCGGGCGGCTGACCGGCGGGGCCAGTGCCGAGTTAACCTTTCCCTCGGCCGGACAATTCGCTTACCACTGCGACATCCACCGGATGATGAAGGGTACGATCACAGTCAGCTAGACGTAGGATGGGCAATTTGCCCATCCAATTGCGCCAGATCAAGGTCTGGCGCAGCCAACCGGCCTAAACTCCGGCCATCGCAGCCGATTCGCTGCACCCCAAAAACCGGAGGCTGTCATGTTCAAAACCAACGAAGGCACGACCGACCGCATATTGCGGACAGTCGTCGGGCTGGCGCTGCTCGCCGCCTATTTCTTCACCAGCGGCGGCAGCTATCACTGGCTCTATCTGATCGGGATTGTCCCGCTGGTCACCGCACTGGTCGGCACCTGCCCGGTCTACAGCCTGTTCGGGATATCGACCTGCCCGGTCAAGACAGGCTGACCCACCGGTCAGTTAACCAAAGCAGCAAAGGCCCGGATCAATTGCAGGATCTGGTAGGTCTGGGAATCGATCCGCACCAGCGTGTCGTCGATCACTGCATATTGCTGCCCGTCCGGCAGAACCGGCAGACCATAGCGATCAAGGTCGGTGATCCGGATAAAGTCATCAAGGGTCAGAATGTCGCCCTCGCGGTAGTCAGTGGTGATCGGCCCGATCCAATCCTCGGTCGTCACACCATGCCGGGCCTGTCCGGGCGGCACACAGGCGGGCGAGCGCCAGGCCAGCCCCGGCGGACAGCCATGGTCTCCACCTGTGACCTCTTGGGAATGTCCGCTCCCATTGCTATTACCATTTCCATTTCCATTACCATTGCCGTGTCCATTGCCATTGCCACCGGGATTACCCGGTTTGGCCAAGACGGCCATGGGCGCTACCGCCAAAGCCAGCAGGGTCGCGACTGTCAAAATCGGGCGCATCTCAATCTCCTTTTTTGGGGCACATACACCAGTAAACCGCCCGGCGCCCGCAATCGTTCCACCAGGACACAGAGTCGGCGCCACATCGCCGACGCGCCGCTATTCCGCTGCCATCCGCGCCTTCAGCATGCCAGCCAGATAGCGCCCGGTATGGCTGCCCTTAACGCGCGCCACATCTTCAGGGGTGCCCACAGCGACGATATACCCGCCGCCATCACCGCCTTCGGGACCAATATCGATGATCCAGTCGGCAGTTTTGACCACATCCAGATTATGCTCGATCACGATCACCGTATTGCCCTGATCGACCAGTTCGTGCAGCACCTCGAGCAGCTTTTTCACATCCTCGAAATGTAGGCCGGTCGTGGGTTCGTCCAGAATATACAGGGTCCGGCCGGTTGACGCCCGCGCCAGTTCCTTGGACAATTTCACCCGCTGCGCCTCGCCCCCAGACAAAGTCGTGGCCTGTTGCCCGACCTTGATATAGCCTAGGCCCACCCGCACCAGCGCATCCATCTTCGAGCGGATCGAAGGCACGGCGCGGAACAGCTCCTGAGCCTCCTCCACCGTCATATCCAGTACATCGGCAATGCTCTTGCCCTTGAACTTCACCTCTAGCGTCTCGCGGTTATACCTTTTGCCCTTGCAGGTCTCGCAGGTGACATAGACATCGGGCAGAAAGTTCATCTCGATCTTGAGGACACCATCACCCTGACAGGCCTCGCAGCGCCCACCCTTGACGTTGAAACTGAAGCGCCCGGATTTATAGCCACGGGTTTTGGATTCTGGCAGCCCGGTGAACCAATCGCGAATGGGGGTAAACGCCCCGGTATAAGTCGCGGGATTCGACCGGGGGGTGCGGCCAATCGCCCGCTGATCAATGTCAATCACCTTGTCCAGAAACTCGAAGCCCTTGATCGTTTCGCAGGGTGCCGGGGTTTCGCGCGCTCCGTTC
>JANOMH010000442.1:0-2396 GCA_031420215.1 Rhodobacterales bacterium
CTGCCCGGCGAAGAACGCCAATACCTGATTGCGCGTGAGCTTCTTGCGAAACGCAACGCTTCCGTCGGCTTTGGCCCCGTGAGCCTGAAACACATTCTTCGCCAGATCCAGGCCGATGATGCTAGTCTTTTCCATGGACGCCTCCTTCGTCGCGGGTTTCAACACCGCAACCTTGGCACATTAATGCCGTCGGGGGGCGTCCACCCCATCGCTTACGGTGAAAGCGGCCTTTGTTCACGAAATAGAAACAGGCAAAAAATCGACCTGGCGCAACCGCCCGGCACAAAGCACCAGATTCGCAGCCGTGTTATGCGTCCACGCCAGAGCTGAGAGGGGTTTAGTGTTCCGCGAGCGGCATGCGCACGCGTATCGATTGCGCGTCCGCCTTGCGCGGCGCAGCTTTCAGGGCAAGGCCCATAAAAACCGCTAAAACGAAGACAGTTAGCATGCCAGCGGCGATATAGCTGGCCAATCCGACCCACCAGGATTGCCCCATGATTAACGCAGTGACACCTGCAATGGTCGCGGTGAAGGTGCCAGCCAGTGCGAAAACAAGGATCATGATGGGTAGCCTCAAGAGTGTGAATCACAACCACAGATAGAACCTGTTACGCTTCGTATCTTCTCAGGCAAGTAGATTCTAATTTTTCGTTCCGGGTCAGACCCGCTACATCTTTTTCCCACATCTTCCTTTATGTCCCCTTAACAGCGCCTGATTACATGGCATTAGCTGCGTGCTACAGTCGCCAAGACTTTGCTTCGGGGTAACGTGAAAGAGGTGTCTATGTTTGTTTGGCTTCGGGGACGCCGTTCTGTCCCAAACGTTACGCCCCAAGGTGGCCCTGATCATCGTGGTTTATTTGCCCACACTCTGGTTGAGCGGTGCTTCGCCATGTGCACGTGCTGGTATAAGCGCCCGCCCGCCTATTCTGCCTTCCGCCCCCAAAGGATGGGGCCAATTGCAACATCGCTAGGGGCAGGGGGGTTCCTGTTGTGACTGCATCAGTCTGGACACCCCCGCGATTCGCTGATCGCGCCGCAGGGCGGGGCAACAATTTCAACCTGCTCCGTATTCTGGCGGCTATTGGCGTGTTGATCTCGCATGCCTATCCGATCTCTTTGGGTCCTGATGCGGCCGAACCGCTGTCTGCCCAGTTGGGTGGCATCACGCTTGGCACGGTCAGTGTGATGATTTTCTTTTCGATCTCGGGGTTTTTCATCACCCGCAGCTTTGCCGCGCGGGCATCGTTGGCGCGGTTTTTACAGGCTCGGTGTCTGCGGCTTTTCCCGGCCTTGATCGTGGTATCTGCGGTGACCGTGCTGGTTGCTGGCTTTTGGCTGACCACGGCACCCCAGACTGTGTTCTGGGCGGCAGTCCCGGAATATGTCCTGCGCAACATCACGCTCTTTTCCCTCAACTATGATCTTCCGGGCGTATTTGCCGCCAACCTCTACGGCCCGGCGATCAATGGCTCTCTTTGGACTCTAAGTTACGAAGTGCTTTGCTATCTTGGTGTGGTGGTGGCCGGTCTTGCCGGGCTGCTGGCGCGGCCTTGGCTTTTCGCACTGGCGCTGATTGGCTTTGCAGGGTCCTATGCCCTTAACATGGTCCACCCCTTGCATGCCCGCATCGACAGTCTGCTATTGTTGGGGCTGCCCTTTGCCATTGGCATGGCCTTCTGGGTTTGGCGAAAGGTGATCCCGCTTTCTGCCCCGCTGGCAGTGGCGCTGTTCGGTATCGCCTATCTTACCCGCCAAACCGCCTTGTTATACCAACGGCCCTCGCCCCTGACTCTTTGGGGATTCCCAAAGCTGGCGATCTCTGACTCAATGCGGCCTCATGGGCAGGAGGCGGGCATGGCAGGGATTGTGATCACGCGGAGGGAACTGACAGCGGCGGAGTTGCGCGCGGCGGCGGGCCGGACGAAGGATGCGCGCGCGGCGCGGCGGATGCTGGCGATTGCGCTGGTGCTGGAGGGGGTGGATCGCGCGACAGCGGCGCAGACCTGCGGGATGGACCGCCAGACGCTCAGGGACTGGGTGCATCGCTATAACGCCGAGGGTCTTGCCGGGCTGGTGAACCGGACGGTTCCGCACCGCCCCCGGCGGCTGGGACCGGCGCAGATGGCGGAGCTTGCCGCCTGGGTCGAGGCCGGTCCCGATCCGGCACGGGACGGCGTGGTGCGCTGGCGGCGCAAGGACTTGCAGCACCGCATCGCGACCGCGTTTGGTGTCGTGCTGCACGAGCGCAGTGTCGGCAAGCAACTGGCGGCACTGGGGTTCCGGCGGCTGTCCGTGCGCCCGCAGCACCCGAGGTCGGACCCGGAGGTGCAGGCAGCGTTCCAAAAAAATTCCCCGGAGCGGTAGCCGCCGCTGTCCCGGCGCAGGCACGGGAC
>JANOMH010000443.1:0-3391 GCA_031420215.1 Rhodobacterales bacterium
ATGGACCCGGATCGGGGCAGAGCTTGGCAGTGCGGCAATTCAGACAGGTCCGATTGCCCTTGGCCCATGGCAGGTCTGCCTTGCCCTCAAATCCTAATACGGCGCGTCCTCTAACGTCCCGTCCGCGCTCATCTGCGCATAGAGCAGCCCCTCGCGCAGCCCCCGGTCGGCGACGGACAGCCGGTCGGTGGGCCAGAGCCGCATCAGGGCTTGCAGAATGGCCGCGCCCGACATGATCAGCGCCTGCCGGTCGCGGCCAATGCGCGGGTCAATGCGCCGCCCTTCGGGGCCGAGCGACAGGTAGTCGCGGATCACGGCGTCGATCTGGTCAGAAGTCATGCGCAACCCGTCAACTTTGGTCCGGTCATAGCGTTTCAGCCCCAGATGCGAGGCCGCGACCGTGGTTACGGTGCCCGATGTGCCGATGATCTGGAACCCTTTGCGGGCCTGAATGGCAGCACTTGGGGCGAAAGCAGCCAGATTTTCCTCAAAAAACCAGCTCATCAGGGCGAAACGGGCGGCGTCATCTTCGACATCAACAAACTGGTCGCGCAGGGTGGCCACGCCCAAAGGCACCGAAATCCAGTCCACGACCTTGGCCGCAGCAAAGGGGCCGGGGTCCTGACGGAACCCGCCATGCAGTCGCATGATCGCGCGGGGGCGTTCGCGGGGCGGCACATTGGTCAGGTCGATCCAGACCAGTTCGGTCGATCCGCCGCCAATATCGACAACCAAAAGCTGTTCGGTCCGGATCGATACCAGCGGCGCGCAGGAAATCACGGCCAGCCGTGCCTCTTCCTCGGGTTGGATAATCTCAAGCGTCAGGCCGGTTTCGCGTTTGACCTGCGCCAGAAACGACGCACCGTTGCGGGCGCGGCGGCAGGCCTCGGTCGCGACAAGTCGCATCCGCGTGACCTGATGCCGGGCCAGTTTCTGCCGACATATGCGCAGCGCATTAATCGTGCGGATCATCGACGCGCGGCTAAGTTTGCCAGAGCTTTCAAGCCCTTGGCCCAATTGCACTGACTTGGAAAAGCTGTCAATCACATGAAACTGGCTGCCCTTGGGTTGGGCAATCAGCATGCGGCAGCTGTTCGTTCCCAAATCGAGCGCCGCATATAACGTCGCAGGATCGGGCATTTCGGGCGCGGGGCTATCGACCGCTTGTGGGAACGCGCCCGCACCGATGGGACGCTTGGGCGTCATTTGATACGCCCTCCATTTCGAGTTGTTTCTAGGGTAGGCACTCGGGGGCCGCAGCACAAGCGTTGTCACAGGCACAGTTGCGTGCTTTGCACAAAAGGGCTGCATCAGGATCATGCAAATTATCTGCGATTGCGGCTCTGGCCGCGTCAGAAGCCCTCTGCCATAAGCGCGAATGCGACACCCCCCGTCGCGGACTGCCTGTGTGATGTCGAAAATCGACCCTGCCGGGCGGGCCAGGGCGCGTAGAAGTCAGCTTGTCAACAACGAGGAATCAAATGCCCGAAGTCACTATCGTCTACTGGCGCGACATCCCGGCGCAGGTGATTGTCGGCAAGGGCCGCAAGGCCGCAAAAGTGCAATTGAATGAACGGTTTGAACAGGCAATTGACCGGGCCGCAATGAAAACCGGTGCTGCAGGAACCGATGAATATCTGGCCGAATGGCGCAAAGCGGCCCCCTATGATGTGGCTGGCGAGCAAGACGATATCGCCAGGTCAGAGGCCGCCCGGATTGAGGCTGAATACGACAAGACCCGCCTGCTGGCCCTGATCGAAAACGACGGCCGGGCGTGACTGATACGGCTACCCCCATTCCCGCCCGCCTTAAGGAGGCATTGATGTCGCTTATTCCGTTTCTCAAGCGCAAGGCTGCTCCGGTTGCCCCGGGCCATGCAGTTGAACAGTTTCTGGGCGGCTATTCCATCGAGGTCATGCCGCGCACCGCCGAAAAGATTGAGGATTTCCGCGCCCTGTTGCCCCGTGGCACCCGCGTCTACATCGCCCATATCGAGGGCACACCCATCGCGGATATGGTCGCCACCGCCAAACGGATCGCGGGCGAAGGCTTTGACGTAATGCCGCATTTTCCGGCCCGGATCATCCCCGACCGCGCCACGCTGGCCGACTGGATCAATCGCTACCGGACCGAAGCCGGGGTGACGCAGGCCCTGTTGCTGGGCGGTGGCGTCAATACGCCTGCGGGCGATTTCCACAGCTCGATGCAACTGATCGAAACCGGGTTATTCAGTGGTTTCAAACGGTTGCATGTCGCTGGCCACCCCGAGGGCAACAAGGACATTGCCGGTGGCGAGGCGATCATCATGGACGCGTTGCGCTGGAAACAGGATTTCTCCAACCGCACTGATGCCAAAATGGCGATCACCACCCAGTTTTGTTTCGAGGCCGCCCCGGTGATCCAATGGGCCAATGGCCTGAAAGCAGCTGGCATCGACATGCCCATTCATATCGGCATCGCGGGACCGGCCAAACTGCAAACCCTGATCAAATTCGCCATTGCCTGCGGCGTTGGCCCGTCCCTGCGCGTGCTGCAAAAGCGGGCGATGGATGTGACCAAACTGCTGCTGCCCTATGAGCCGACCGACGTGGTGACCGATCTGGCCGCGCATAAGGCGGCCAATCCCGGTTTCAACATTGAACAGGTCCATTTCTTCCCGCTGGGTGGGATCAAGACCAATGCCGCCTGGGCCGCCGACCATGGCGGTCTGGCCACTCAAGCCATAGCCCAAGGATAAAATATGACCCGCACGATCGTCGAATCCAAAACCAAAACCGTGATCATCGGGTTTGACCAGCCCTTTTGCGTGATCGGCGAGCGGATCAATCCCACGGGCCGCAAAAAGCTCGCGGCCGAGTTGGAGGCAGGCAATTTTTCCACGGTCGAATCTGATGCGATTGCCCAGGTTCTGGCCGGGGCCACGATGCTGGATGTCAATTCCGGCGCCGTCTTCACCAATATGATGGCCACTGACGTGCGCTATGCCGACAACAACTTTGTCGAGCCACCGCTGATGACCGAATTGATCAAGCGGGTGCAGGCCATTGTCGATGTGCCCTTGTGCATCGACAGTTCGGTCCCTGGCGCGCTGGAAGCGGGGCTTGCCGCCTGCGAAGGCCGTCCCCTGCTGAACTCGGTCACGGGTGAGGAAGAGCGGATGGAACTGGTCCTGCCGCTGGTCAAGAAATACAATGTGCCGGTGGTGGCCATCTCGAACGACGACACCGGGATCAGCGAAGACCCCGAAGTTCGCTTTGCGGTGGCCAAAAAGATCGTCCAGCGCGCCGCCGATTTCGGCATTCCGGCGCATGACATCGTGGTGGATCCGCTGGTCATGCCGATTGGGGCGATGGGCACGGCGGGCCTGCAAGTGTTCGCACTGGTCCGCCGC
>JANOMH010000444.1:0-1885 GCA_031420215.1 Rhodobacterales bacterium
GCTCGATCTTGATGACCCGCGCCCGGGGGTGACACTGACGCAGGCGGGTGAAGTGCTGCTGTCGCATGCCCGCGCAATCGTCACCGCACTTGAAACCGCGACCGATGCAGTGCGCCAGTCCGGCACAGAAGCGGTGGGCGACATCAGCTTTGGCCTGCCGTCATCCGTTTCGATGGTCCTGTCGGTGCCATTGGCCGAAACGGTGCGCCTGGAACTGCCAAGGGTCCGGCTGCGCGCGATTGAGGCGATGAGCGGATTTATCCAGACCTGGCTTGAAGATTTGTCCATCGACCTGGGCATTTTATACGATGTCAGCGCTGTCCGGCACCTCAAAGCGCGCCTTTTGATGACAGAAGAGCTGTGCTTTTTTTCGGCTGCCGATGCCTGGCCTTTTTCAACGCCTCCCGGCACGCCGGTCCCGATGGCAGATCTGGCGCAGGTGGAACTGGTGCTGCCGTCGCGTCACCATGGGCTGCGTATCATGATCGACAGATTAACCAGGGCCAATGGCGTGCACCTGAACGTCACCACCGAAATGGACGCGCTGAGCCAGATCAAGGCGCTGGTGGCCCGCGGGTCCAGCCATACGGTGCTGGCCCCGGCGGCGGCTTTTGACTTTGTCGAACGGGGCGCGCTGATCATGGCCCCGATTGTCAACCCACAAATGACCCGCCCGGTCTATCTGGTGCGCAATCCTGCCAAGCCGATGACCACCGCCAGCCGCGCGTTGGAACGCATCACCGTCGAGGTGATCCGCGATCTGATCTCCCGCGGCATCTGGCGGGCCGACGGCAGCGCCGAGGGGCCATAGGCCAGCACTCTGACACTTAGAACGTATTAGTCTTTGCGCCGATCCGGCCCTTGCATGAATGTGCGCGAACGCGCGGTGAAGTGGCTTGGCGCGGGCACCCAGAGCGATGGCATGGTAAGTGATGGCAGGCAGATTGCAGGACAAAGTGGTGCTGTTTTCGGGGGCGGGGTCCATTGGCCCCGGCTGGGGCAATGCCAAAGCGGCCGCCGTGACCATGGCACGCGAAGGTGCAAAGATCTTTGCGCTGGATATCAACGCCGCCGCCGTTGACGAAACTGCACAGATCATCGGGGATGAGGGCGGCACAGTGCAGACAGCCGTCTGCGATGTGTCCAAAGGCGATCAGGTTGCAGCGGCAATCGCCGCCTGCATGGCAGCCTTTGGACGCATCGACGTGCTGGATAACAACGTGGGCATCATTGATCCAGGTGGCCCCGAAGACCTGATCAAGGCGCAATGGGACCGGCTGATGGCGATCAACGTCAAGGCGATCTATCTGACCTGCCGCCACGTCCTGCCGATCATGGTCGGGCAGGGGGCCGGGTCGATCATCAATATTTCGTCCATCGCATCGACCCATTCGCTGGGCTATTCCTGTATCAGCTATTCCGCGTCCAAAGGGGCGGTGAACGCCTTTACGCGCGATATCGCGCTGAATTATGGGCCAAAGGGCATCCGCTGTAACACGATCCTGCCGGGGCTGATGAATACACCGCAGATCCAGGCGGGCAATGTCATGTCGGTCTATGGATCGCCCGAAGAAATGGTGCGCCGCCGCAATGCATTGGTGCCGCTTGGCCAGATGGGCGACGGCTGGGATGTGGCCTGGGCGTCGGTGTTTCTGGCATCAGACGAGGCCAAGCATATCACCGGGATCGAACTGGTGGTGGATGGTGGTATCACGCTCAAGGTCAAATAGCATGCATCTTTATATCAACACGACCTCGCCCTTTGTGCGTATCGTGCGCATGGCGATTGTGGAAAAGGGGCTGGCCGACCGGGTTACGCTGGAACGGGTCGACCCCTGGGCCGATCCCACGGTGTTTCTGGCGGCCAATCCGGCGGGGCGGGTGC
>JANOMH010000445.1:0-3165 GCA_031420215.1 Rhodobacterales bacterium
ACCGACCCCGCCATAGAGCAATTCGGGCAGCGCCGAACCGATGATGAGGTCGTCGCCCAATCCCCCGAACGCCCTGCCCAGATACCCTGTCACAGTGATATGATCATTGCCGTCGTCGCCATTCAGCCACTCTTCTGCGTCGTCCCCGAACAGAATATCGTTGCCTGCCCCGCCATAGACGATGTCAGCACCCTGGCCACTACCCGTATTGATGTTATCGTTTCCCCCAAGACCGAACCAGGCGTCTGTAAAAGACGTGCCATCGATGCCAGTGAGCGTGTCGTTGCCAGTTGTACCATTGATGATCGCCATGGTCGTCCTCCAATAAAATTGATTGGCCCATCCACAATGGGATGCCGGGAAATGCGTCGAAAAAATTTACTGATTGCAGAAGTCAATACGTCGATAGGTCAAATGTCAAGATGGTTTCGCATAGCCTGGCGTCAAGCAGTGTCATCGCAACGGCCCATGGCTGTGGCTCGCTTGGGCGGTCACAAAGCGTTGAAAGTCTAGCTCTGGTGTCGTG
Organism: Rhodobacterales bacterium; assembly: GCA_031420215.1. GTDB lineage: Bacteria > Pseudomonadota > Alphaproteobacteria > Rhodobacterales > Rhodobacteraceae > JANOMH01. Next base: position 527 of record JANOMH010000445.1, read on the forward strand.
ATGGCAAGGGGCGGCTGGTCGCTGCGATTTCGCGCAGGGGGGTCACGTCAGCCGGGTTGCGCGTGGCGGCTGACACGCTCAAGGATGGCCGCGCCGCGCGGCGGATGCTGGCGACCGCTCTGGCGCCGGATGGGGTAGACCGGCGCACTGCGGCGCATAGTTGCGGCATGGATCGACAGAGGTTGCGTGACCGGGCGCATCACTGCAACTTTTTGGGGCCCGGTCAGCGCCCGGATGATCGGGTTGGGGTGCATGTTCCGGGGCTTTGGGTTGGCGGCGCAGCAGGGCCTCCGGCGGGAGTATTTATGGCAACTCCGAAATGGCAGTCAGTCTTTGGGTATCGTGGCCGGTGATTTTGGCGCTGATGATCTGGCTTTCGGGCTGGTCGGTTTGAAAGATCACTTCGGTGAATTGCGTGGTCCGTCCCATGCGCGGGTTTTCCATCAGGACGGCGTGGGTTTTGCCGAGTTGGGCGGCGAGGTGTTTGCCGACTTGAGCGTCACCTGCGGCGCGTAAACGGGTGGCCCGGATTTTGATGGTTTTGCCGTTGACGGGCGGCATTTTGGCCGCAGGCGTGCCGGGCCGGGGCGAATAGGGGAAGACGTGCAGCCAGGTCAGGTCGCAGTCGGTGATCAGTTTCAGGGAATTGTCGAACATGGCTTCGGACTCGGTCGGGAAACCGGCGATGATGTCGGCCCCATAGGTCATGTCGGGGCGCAGTTTGCGGGCGTCCTCGCAGAACCGGATTGCGTCGTCACGCAGGTGCCGCCGTTTCATCCGTTTCAGGATCATGTCGTCGCCGGCCTGCAGGGACAAGTGCAGATGCGGCATCAGCCGCGGTTCGGTGGCGATGGCCTGCATCAGCGCGTCGTCAGCTTCGATTGAGTCGATGCTGCTGATCCGCAGGCGCGGCAGGTCTGGCACCAGTTTCAGGATGCGTAAGGTCAGATCGCCGAGGCGGGGTTGGGCGGGCAGATCGGCCCCCCAGGAGGTGAGGTCGACGCCGGTCAGGACGATTTCATTGTAGCCCTTGTCGCGCAGCCGCTTGATCTGGTCCACGACCACGCCCGCAGGCACGGAACGGGAATTCCCCCGCCCGTAGGGGATGATGCAGAAGGTGCAGCGGTGGTCGCAGCCGTTCTGGACCTGCACATAGGCGCGGGAGCGGGTGCCGAAGCCGTCGATCAGGTGCCCGGCGGTTTCGGTGACGGACATGATGTCGTTGACCTGCACAGGCTCGGTCGCGCCGATCAGGTCGGGGGCGAGGCCCGCCCATGTGCCGGGGCTCATCTTTTCGGTATTGCCGATCACCAGATCAACCTCGGCCATTTGGGCAAAAGTTTGCGGTTCGGTCTGGGCGGCGCAGCCGGTGACGATGATTTTGGCATTTGGGTGCTCGCGGCGCAGTTTGCGAATCTCTTGCCGGGCTTTGCGCACCGCTTCTGAGGTGACTGCACAGGTGTTGATGATGACGGCGTTCTGCACGCCGGCCTTGGCGGCCAGTTCCTTCATCGCTTCGGTTTCGTAGGCGTTGAGCCGACAGCCGAGGGTGCTGAATATGGGCGCGTTCATAGCTGCGCCAGAAACTGCGGCGTCAGCGTGCCGGTAAAGGCATGCATCGTGGGGCCGGTCATCCAGACCCCGTCGTCGCGCCAGTCGATTTGCAATGTGCCGCCGTCGCAATCCAAGCGGACGGTGCGTTCGGTCAGCCCCAGCCGGGCGGCCGCGACGGTGACGGCGCAGGAGGAGGAGCCAGAGGCGAGCGTGATGCCCACGCCCCGTTCCCAGACCCGCATTTTCAGGTGGGTTCGCGACAGGACTTGCACAATCTGGACGTTGGTCCGCTGCGGGAACAAAGGGTGGTGTTCATGGGCGAGACCGAATGTGGACAGGTCGATGGCATCCACGTCGGGCACGAAAAAGCTGCAATGTGGGTTGCCCATGTTAGTCGCTGTTGGCGCGCCGTCGATGGGCAGGTGCAGGGTGTCCATGGCCTGGGCCAAGGGGATTTGGTCCCAGTTCAGCCGGGGAGCCCCCATATTGATCGAGGTAAGCCCATTGCCCGCATCGACGGCTTGCAGGGTGCCCCGGTCGGTGGTGATGGTCAGTTTATCCCGGCCCGTGGCCGTCATCACATGCCGGGCGATACAGCGTGTGGCATTGCCACATGCGGCCGAGTGCGAGCCGTCAGCGTTCCAGAATGTCAGATGAATGTCCGACCCCGCCCGGTCAGAGATCACCGCCAGCTGGTCAAATCCGACGCCCCGGTGCCGGTCGGCCAGCAATACGGCCAAAGCGGCGGTTACAAACGGCTGCACCCCACGTTCGTCGATCACGACGAAATCGTTGCCAAGGCCGTGCATTTTCATGAAAGGCAGTGCGGGCTGGTCCATAGGCAGGGCTATAAACAAGGATACAATGTGAATCCAGTGGGCGCCCGTCATCATCAAGGGTGTCCTCAGTGCATGGGAACTGCCGGACATGCGCCCCCCACTTTAACATCATTGGGTTTTTGGGCTTGACGGCGCTTTGCCCGTTGCCTAGTGGACGCACTTGTGTGGGCCGGTAGCTCAGCCGGTAGAGCAACTGACTTTTAATCAGTAGGTCTCGGGTTCGGATCCCGACCGGCTCACCAAATC
>JANOMH010000446.1:0-3345 GCA_031420215.1 Rhodobacterales bacterium
GATTCGTTATGGGTTCAAGGGACCGAACCATTCGGTGGTGACCGCCTGTTCGACGGGCGCACATGCGATTGGTGATGCGTCCCGGCTGATCAAATACGGGTCCGCCGATGTGATGATTGCGGGCGGGGCCGAGGCCACGATCTGTGAAATTGGCGTGGCCGGGTTTAATGCCTGCAAGGCTTTGTCCACCAAACGCGCCGATGATCCGACCAAGGCCAGCCGCCCCTATGACATTGACCGCGATGGCTTTGTCATGGGTGAAGGGGCCGGCATGCTGGTGCTGGAGGAATATCAGCATGCGAAGGCTCGGGGCGCCAAAATTTATGCCGAGGTGCTGGGCTATGGCATGTCGGGCGATGCCTATCACATTACCGCCCCTGCCGAAGATGGCGAAGGCGCGGAACGGTCGATGCGGGCGGCGCTGGCGGATGCGGGGCTGGAGCCTGCTGCTGTGGATTATATCAATGCCCACGGCACCTCGACCATGGCGGATGTGATTGAACTGGCTGCTGTCGAGCGGATGATGGGGGATGCCGCAGGCAAGGTCACGATGTCATCGACCAAGTCGGCCACCGGGCATTTGTTGGGGGCTGCCGGGGCGATTGAGGCGATATTCTCGATCCTGGCAATCCGCGATCAGGTCGCCCCGCCGACGATTAATCTGGATAATCCGGCTGTGGCCACGCCGATTGATCTGGCCCCCAACAAGAAGCGCGAGCGCAGGATTGATGTGGCTTTGTCGAATTCGTTTGGCTTTGGCGGCACCAATGCGTCGGTAGTGTTTGGGAAACTGCGCTGATGTGGCGACATGTCGCCAGCAATGCGCTGACCTTCTTCATTGTGGCACTGTTTTTGCTGGGGGGCGTGATCACCTGGGGCGCGAACCAATATGCAGCACCGGGCCCCTTGGCGCAGGCGATTTGTCTGCGCGTTGAGGCGGGGTCGAACATGCGGGACGTCAGTGCCGAATTGACGGCGCAGGGCGCGGTTTCTTCGGGCACAGTCTTTGGCATCGGGGCGGATTATTCGGGCAAGGCCGGGGCGTTGAAAGCGGGCAGTTTTCTGGTGCCCGAGGCCGCCTCGATGCAGGAGATTGTGGATATTGTGACCCGGGGTGGGGCCAGCACTTGTGGCACTGAGGTGGTTTACCGGATCGGGATTGCGAGGGTTCTGGTCGAGGTGCGCGAGCTGGACGCAGCTACCAACCGTTTTGTCGAGATTGCAAAGTTTGACCCGGCAACCGAGCCTGTGCCACCCGCATATACTGAAATGCGGGCAAAGGCCGATACAAGGTTTCGTGTCACTTTGGCCGAAGGTGTCACCAGTTGGCAGGTGATGACCGAGTTGAACGGGCTGGATGTGCTGGAGGGCGACGTGACTGAAGTGCCCCCAGAGGGGTCACTGGCCCCGGATAGTTATGAGGTGGTTCCGGGCACGCTGGTCGCAGATGTGCTGGCACAGATGACAGTCGAGCAGACCGGGATATTGGCGGAATTGTGGGCGGAGCGGGCCGCCGATTTGCCGATTTCGACGCCTGAGGAAGCGATGATTTTGGCCTCGATCATCGAGAAGGAAACCGGGGTTCCCGAGGAGCGCGCGCAGGTGGCGAGCGTGTTTGTGAACCGCCTGCGGCAGGGCATGAAACTGCAGACCGATCCTGCGGTGATTTACGGTGTGACCAATGGTCAAGGGCTGTTGGGCCGGGGATTGCGGGCAAGTGAGCTTCGCGCTGCAACCCCTTATAATACTTATGTGATTGACGGATTACCCCCAACTCCGATTGCCAACCCTGGCCGTGATGCGATTGAGGCGGCTTTACACCCGGCAACCACGGATTTTGTGTTCTTTGTGGCGGATGGAACGGGTGGTCATGCCTTTGCCGACAACCTGGAGGATCACAATGTCAATGTTGCCCGCTGGCGCGAGATTGAGGCCCAGCAAGCCGCAGAGGCGGCGGCGAATGGCACTGTGATTGAAGGCCAGTAGCGTCCGGTGGATTAGAGATTTGTTAATCGCACCGTACGCTTAGCGGGTGAAGCTAACGTGGTTTCGCTTGACTTTTGGGACGGTCTGTGGCACCAGTTGTGGCACGCTAGAAGATCTGTCGGAACGGTCCGGGGTTCAGACCCCTTGGACCGTTTTTTCATGTCTCTCACCTGTGACGGGGATTAGCACAGGTAAATTTCGCATGGATAAATCGAGCAGACCCCCTGTTGGAACCGATGTCGAGATCGGCGGGGGCCAAAAGAAACTTTTTGACGACTGCATAGGGCTCTTGAGCTCTGTTCGCAGCACGCTGGCGGATTTGTTGCTGGATGTGCAGACGGGCGGCTTTGGCGCGATCAAGGACCTTGTGGGTAAGCAAAGTGAATTGGAACAGGCGTTGCGCCGCGCCATGGAAACGGAACAAAAATTCAATGACTGGCAAGCCAAACAAAGGGGTGAACTTGGACCCGACGACATCGACTTTGACGCCCTTAGGCGCGAGATCGGGTGCCGCCTTGATCGCATCCGTGACTGCTGCGGCGCGTGAGGATTTTCTGAACAGCCTGACGGAGGGTGAATTGCGCGCCTTGCCGTATTTGTTCGAGTTCTGGGCGCTGGAGCATCAGTTACCCCCCCGAAAGGATTGGTCGAGCTGGGTGATTTTAGGCGGCCGCGGGGCCGGTAAGACCCGCGCGGGTGCGGAATGGGTGCGCTCGATGGTGGAAGGGGCGCGGCCGGGCGATCCCGGCCGCGCCCGGCGGGTGGCCTTGGTCGGCGAGACGATTGAGCAGGCCCGCGAGGTGATGGTGTTTGGCGAGAGCGGCATATTGGCCTGTTCGCCGCCAGATCGCCGCCCTGAATGGATTTCGGGCCGCAAGAAACTGATCTGGCCAAATGGGGCAGAGGCCACGGTGTATTCGGCATTTGAGCCCGAGGCGCTGCGCGGTCCGCAGTTTGATGCGGCTTGGGCGGATGAGTTGGGCAAGTGGCGCAAGGGGCAGGAGACCTGGGACATGTTGCAGTTCGGGCTGCGCTTAGGTTCCCGGCCGCAGGTCTGTGTGACGACGACCCCGCGCAATGCAGCGGTGTTGAAGGACTTGCTGGCAAGGGACAGTTCCTGCGTGACCCATGCGCCGACCGAGGCGAACCGCGCCTATCTGGCGGATAGTTTTCTGCAGGAGGTTCGCGCCCGCTATGCCGGAACCCGGTTGGGCCGACAGGAACTGGACGGGGTGATGCTGGGCGATGTCGAAGGCGGTTTGTGGACCGGGCCGGTGATTGATGCGGCGCTGGTCGAGACTTTGCCAGTGATGGACCGGGTGGTTGTGGCGGTTGACCCGCCTGTGTCCGGGCACAAGG
>JANOMH010000447.1:0-8617 GCA_031420215.1 Rhodobacterales bacterium
CCGGTGTTCACATCAACCGCCACCAAGGCACGGGTCGGCTCGACAAACATCGTGCCTTCGCCCAAGGGCACTTCGGCCCCGGCCAGTGCGCCAATCTGCTCCAGCACGCCCTCGCGCTCAAACCCACCCGCGTCCGTCACCACGGTATCGGCCACCCAGTCGCGCCAGGCCAGCACATGCGGCCCGTCGCCTTCGGTCAATGCCTCGGGGTCGGCCCCTTCGGCATCGGCCATGACGGCGTCAGCCATGGCCAACATCTCGGAGATATCCTCGGCAATCTCGGCCTCGTCCGCCCCTTCGCAAGCAGATCGCAGGATCAACCCGTATGAACTTTCGAACGCCCCATGGGCAATTTCCAGCAGCCGGTCCCGCTCTTCCTCTTCAACAATCTGGCGGCTGACATTGATCCCCGGCGCGCCGGGGGTGACAATCGCATAGCGGCTTTTGAACAGCACCCGGTCGGTGACCGGCACGGCCTTGCCCGGTTCGGTGACACCCGTGACCTGCACCAGCATCGGCTGACCGGGGCGCAAGCCCTTGGCCTGCCGCAAAAACGCCGATCCCTCAGGCAGACGCAGCATCATGCCGCCCTGCCCTTTCAACGGCCGGTCACAGATCGCGCGGAAAATCGCGCCGGGGCGGGGGGCGCTGGGATCATCGATCAGCAGATCATCAAGGCGACCATCCACCAGCAATGCGGCGGCTTCCTGCCCCTGCACGTGGTCCAGCACAATCATCCGGCCATTCATCCAGCAACTCCTATCACAAACCCTGCCGCCGTCAGCAGCCCGGCGGTCTGGGCCAAAGGCAGGCCGACAACGCCAGTAAACGACCCGTTAATCCACGGAATAAACGCGCCCGCGGGCCCCTGAATGGCATAAGCGCCCGCCTTGCCCTGCCAATCGCCAGTGGCCAGATAGGCATTCACCTCGGGGTTGCTCAGGCGTTTGAACATCACGGCGGTCACCACATCGGTCTGCCAGATCCGATCACCGCGCTTGACGGCCACGGCAGTAATCACCCGGTGACGACGACCCGACAGCAGATGCAAAAACGCCGCCGCCTCGGACGCATCCGCAGGCTTGCCCATGATCCGGCGACCAAGGGCCACCGTGGTATCGGCGCACAGCGCGACTTCATCCGGCCCACAACCGACCGCATGCACCTTTTCCAGTGCAATCCGGCGGACATAATCACGGGGGATTTCGGCCCTTCGAGGGGTCTCGTCAATTTCGGGCGGGCGAACCGCAAATGGCACAACGCCGATTTGCGCCAACAATTCCCGACGGCGGGGCGAGGCTGAGCCAAGGATCAGCCGCAGGCCGGGGTCCGGCCCCAACGCCGTCATGGGGTCACTTGAACCGGTAATTGATCCGACCCTTGGTCAGATCATAGGGGGTCATCTCGACCTGAACTTTGTCGCCAGCCAGAACCCGGATGCGATTCTTGCGCATCTTGCCAGCCGTATGCGCGATGATTTCATGGCCGTTTTCCAGCTCGACCCTGAACGTCGCATTCGGCAAGAGTTCCTTCACGATTCCAGGAAATTCGAGCAGTTCTTCCTTGGCCATGGTCTCTCCAAACGTAACAACCCGCGAAAATCGCGGGCGCGCCCCGATATGCGACCGAAATGTCAGAGTTTCAAGCACTATTCGCTGTGCAACCGAAGCGAGGCCGCTCACAGGGGCGGACGAGCACGCCTTAGCGCAGCTTAGGCGGCCCCCAACGCTCAATCAACCGCTCCGTGATCATGTCACGGGCCTGCCGATATGACCGCAACCGCTCGTCGCGCCCTTCGCCCAATCCGGTCGGGTCCAGGATCGGCCAATATTCCACGGTCAAATGATTGAACCGGGCCAGGTCCAGTGCACGGCGCTGGCTGGCGGGGCTAAGGGCCAGAATAAGGTCAAACGAGGTCAGATCATCGCCCCATTGTTCCATCACATCAAACGACCGGGACCGGTGACGCGACAGTTCGACACCGATCTCGGCACAGACTGAAATCGCGAAACCGTCGATTTCCATGTCATTCCTTACGCCGACTGACTGAATATAACAGGCTGTTCCGTAGAACTTTTTCATGATCCCCTCGGCCATCGGGGAGCGGACGGCATTGTGATCGCAGCAAAACAGCACCGATTGCGGCAGTGTCTGGAATGTGGCGCTATGCTCCACCCGCTACCCCCCGAAATGCAAGACGCAAATGAGGGTGAACAGGCGGCGGGCAGTGTCGGTATCCACCGCGGCCTTGCCTTCCAGCCGTTCCTGCAACACCCGCGCCCCTTCGTTGTGGATGCCCCGTCTTGCCATATCAATAGTTTCGATTTGACTAGGAGGCAGGGATTTCACCGCAGAAAGATAGCTTTCACAGATTTGAAAATAGTCTTTGACCACCTGCCGGAATGGCCCAAGCGACAGGTGAAATTCACCTGCCAAATCTTGCGTTTCGGTCCTGATGTCGAACACCAGCCGCCGTTGGCGGATCGACAGGGCCAGCATATAGGGCCCGGAAGGCACTGCGCGACCTTCACGCGCGGGCAGCAAAAAGCTGTTATCCTCAAGCAGATCAAACATCGCAACCTTGCGCTCTTGTTCGATCTCGGGCGTGGGCGGGGCCAGGCCGGTATCATCCAGGGTTATGGCGCTGATGCGGGTCATTGGTTCAGCCGGTCCAGCCGCGCCTGCACCGACAGACCATGCGCCTGCAAACTCTCGGAATTGGCCAGACGGACCGCCGCCGGGCCAATGGCGCGCAAAGCCTCTGGTGTCATTTTCTGCATCGTGGTCCGCTTGAGAAAATCCATCACCGACAACCCGCTGGAAAACCGCGCCGACCGGGCTGTGGGCAGCACATGGTTCGGCCCGCCGATGTAATCGCCAATCGCCTCGGGCGTCCAGTGCCCCAGGAAAATCGCGCCGACATGGGTCACTTGTGCGGCCAGCGCCTCGGGGTCGGCCACACATAATTGCAAGTGCTCCGGGGCAATCCGGTCCGATAGTTCCGCCGCCTGCGCCAGATCGCGGACCACGATCACTGCGCCATTGGTGGCCCAGGCCGCCCCGGCAATCGCCCGCCGGTCCAGCGTTTCCAGCCGCTTTTCAACAGCTTGGCACACTGCCGCGCCAAAGCCCGTATCATCGGTGATCAGGATGGATTGGGTCGATTCGTCATGTTCAGCCTGCGACAGCAGGTCCAACGCGATCCAGTCGGGATCATTATCCCGATCCGCAATCACCAAAATCTCAGACGGGCCAGCGATCATGTCGATCCCGACCTTGCCAAACACCCGCCGTTTCGCGGCGGCAACATAGGCATTTCCCGGCCCGGTGATTTTATCCACGGCGGCAATGGTTTGCGTCCCATAGGCCAAAGCCGCAATCGCCTGCGCGCCGCCAATGCGGTAAATCTCATCCACCCCGGCAATCCGGGCGGCCAACAAAACCAGCGGATTAATCTGCCCATCCGGCGTTGGCACGACAATCGCCAAGCGGCCCACCCCGGCCACTTTGGCCGGAATGGCATTCATCAGGACGGACGAAGGATAGCTCGCCAGCCCCCCCGGCACATACAATCCCGCCGCACTGACGGCAGACCAGCGCCAGCCCAATGTCGCCCCGGCAGCATCAGTCCAGCTCTCATCCTGCGGCATCTGGCGGGCGTGATAGGCGCGGATGCGGGTCGCGGCCAATTCCAGTGCCGCCCGGTCCTGAACGCCCACCTGGGCACAGGCCGCATCAATCTCAGCCGTCGAAAAGCGCATGGTTTCGGGGGTCAGGGTCATGCGGTCAAACCGGGCGGTCAACGCGATGACAGCCGCATCGCCCCGCGCCCGCACATCGGCAATGATCCCGGCCACAACCGCATCGACATCCGGGCTGTCTTCGCGCTTCATCCCCAGCAAGGCGACAAACGCCGCGTCGAACCCGGCATCGGTGGTGTTGAAGATCTGTGGCATAGCAAAACGCTCCTTTGCCGCCGACATACCGAGCCTGCGCGATCAGATCAACAATGCCAGTGGTTCAGTCCGGATGCCCCGGCAGTTTGCCCGACGGGGCACGGTAGGGGCGGGTCACATCGCGCAGCACTACTTCCAGCGCCTCAACCTCGACCGCGATGACGCCATCACCGGCCAAGGTCAGCACAATCCGACCCATGCCATCTGTGCCCGGTTCAAACGCCATGGACAAAAGCGACATCACGACAGCAGATTCGCCCGGCATGATGCCCGAGGATTGCACTTTTACAACATCCTCGATCACCAGCACCGATTGGACCCGCTCAAAATCGCGCGCCCCGGCCTTGGCCTTTGGCGCATCTTCCCAACGGAACCGGTTCAAAAACAAGGCGAAACGCCGGTCCTTGCGGGCCCATTTCATCTCGGACTTTGGGAAAACCGCGTCCTGCACCAGCGCTGAAATCACGCCCAGATCATCGGCATCCAGCGCTTTCAGGCGCAGCGGGGACTCTCCCCCATCCTCAAATCGGGCGTCCTCTTTCATACGCCCGGGACCCGTTCAATGCGCGCGCCTACCGCGCTCAACTTTTCCTCGACATGCTCATAACCCCGGTCCAAGTGGTAAACCCGGTTCACAATCGTCTCGCCCTCGGCGGCCAATCCGGCGAGGATCAGCGACACCGACGCCCGCAGATCGGTAGCCATCACCGGCGCCCCGCGCAGCTTGTCCACGCCTTGCACCGTGGCAATGCCACCATGCACGTCAATATGCGCCCCCATCCGGACCAGTTCTGGGGCATGCATGAACCGGTTCTCGAATATCCGTTCCTCAAGCACCGATGTCCCCTCGGCCAGACAGAGCATCGCCATCATCTGCGCCTGCAAATCGGTAGGAAAGCCGGGAAATGGGGCGGTAATCACATCCACCGCCCGAGGCCGGTCGCCGCGCAGCCGGACCTTGAGCCCCTTGTCGGTTTCAAACACATCGACGCCCGCCGCATCCAGCCGCTCGGCAAAGGCCGCGACCAGCGACAGCCGTCCGCCCAGACACTCCACTTCGCCGCCGGTAAATACCGGGGCCAGCATATAGGTGCCCAGTTCAATCCGGTCGGTCACAACTTGGTGGGTCGCCCCGCCCAGCCGGTCAACGCCCTGAATTTCAATGGTCGAGGTGCCCTCGCCGGAAATTTGCGCGCCCATCTTGCGCAGACATTGGGCCAGATCGACGATCTCGGGTTCGCGGGCGGCATTTTCGATCAGGGTCGTGCCTTTGGCCAAAGTGGCGGCCATCAGCACATTCTCGGTCGCCCCGACGCTGGCAAACCGCAGCGGCACGCGGGCCCCTTTCAGGCCCCCACGCGCGACAGCATGCAGATAGCCGTCCTTCAGTTCAATCTCGGCCCCCAAAGCCTCAAGCGCCGTAATGTGAATATCCATCGGCCGGGCCCCGATGGCGCAGCCGCCGGGCAAAGATACGATCGCCTGGTGTTCCCGCGCCAGTAGCGGGCCCAAAACCAGATTCGACGCCCGCATCTTGCGCACGATGTCATAGTCGGCGCGGGTTGACGAAATCGTATGCGAGGACAAAGCGATGACCTTGCCGCCCTGCAACATGGTGACTTCTGTGCCCAGCGACTCCAACAACAACGTCATCGTCTTGATATCTGACAGCCGCGGCGCATTGGTCAGGGTCAGCGGTTCGTCCGACAACAATGTAGCGGGCATCAGTGTCAACGCTGCATTCTTGGCCCCCGCAATCGGAATCTGCCCGGAAAGCCGCGCGCCGCCCTTGACGATAATACTGTCCATGCCTGCCTACTCTTGTTCGGGGTCTTGGCTGCCCGCTGCGTTTTGCTCTTTCGCCGCAGAGTCCCGGGCGCGGGTTTGCGCCTTGCGCCGGGCAATATTGGCCTGCAAAGCGGCCTTGAGCCGCTCGTTGCGTTCACTGACGTTCGGGGGGGTCTGCTGCGGTGTTTTCATGGGAAGGGTGATAATCCGGGCAGCCGCCAACGTCTAGGGCACATTCTATCCGCCCTTGGCACGAAGACGTCTGACAAAAGCCACAACAAAACCGCTTGCACTCGGCTGGCAGGTCGGTAAAAGCGCGCCATATCGGCTGTGGTAGCTCAGTGGCAGAGCACACCCTTGGTAAGGGTGAGGTCGAGAGTTCAATCCTCTCTCACAGCACCATCTAACCCCTTGAATCCAAACAAACCCCTTGATCTATTGAGGTTTATCCCGTTCTTGGTGCCAGTGGCGGTGCCAGAATGGAGTATTTCTATGGCTGCAAAACGTCGTCACTGGAAAGAGAAAGACGGTCGGTTCTGGGCCCGGATGGCTGTGCCCAAGGCCCTGCAGCAGATTCTCGGAAAATCGGAGCTGGTCGAAGCACTAGGCGGAGACCGACGTATCGCTGTTCGAAACCACGCTGCTGCCGTTGCCAGATTGCAGGCGCGGATCACGCAAGCCGGTTGCATGCGCGAACCAATCTTAGCGGCCTCTCTGCCCGAACCTCCTCTTCGCGCCATCACAGTCGCTGACCGTGCGCGAATTGTCTGGGTTCACTACGACCAGACACTCTTAAACGACGAAATGAAGCGCGCAGCTATGCCAACCCAGGCTCATATCGAAGACGAGTATGAGCAGTTGATGCAAAGAATCGAGGCAGGCGAACTCGACGCCGGGCAAAACCCAATGGGAGCGTTCAATATCAACACAGATTACGAACTCTTGTTCCGCGCGCGCCGGTTCGATGAAAACATTCGCACCCGACGCTTGGCTGCCTTGCGGCTAGCCCTTGCGACTGGCGACACGCGCATGATTGACGCGACAGTGCAGCACTACTTGAGCGAACACGGTTTAATGACTCAACCGGGCTCAACAGAATGGCGTGATCTTGCTCATTTACTTTCGAGGGCTGAGATCGACGCGCTAGAACGGACGCTCGAGCGCGATCGTGGCAACTTTGGCGGGGTTCCATCGGATCCGATCGTGAAACCCGCGGTTCTTCCCGTCGAGGTGCTCGCGCCGGTTTCCCTGGAAAGGCTCTTCGCCGACTACATCGCAACGCGCCAAGCTGTCGGCAAACACCAGGACGGGGGCGCAAACTGGAGAAGCGTCGTCAGGGATCTTATCATGTTCCTCAAGCACGAAGATGCTCGCAAAATCACAAAACGCAACCTGCTCGATTGGCGAAGCTCGCTGTTAGCGGCGGGTAAATCGCCTAAAACTATATCGGATAAACACCTTGCAGCGATCGGCGCAATTCTTAGATGGGCGTTTGAAAATGACATTCTGCCTTCAAATGAAGCTAAAGACGTGCGCCAAGAGTTGCCCAAAAAACTGCAAACACGCGAGAAAGGGTATACGACAGAAGAAGCGGTGAAAGTCCTTCGAGCATCCCTCAACCATCAACCTGCCGAGAGGTCGAATCCGGCGAACCAAGAGCGTGCTCACTTAACCGCGGCAAAAAGATGGGTTCCACTACTCTGCGCGTTCACAGGTGCACGGATCACCGAAATGACCCAGCTGCGGAGAGAAGATGTGAAAAAGGATGGTGAGCGCTGGGTTCTGCGGATCACTCCTGACGCAGGCTCAGTCAAGACCGGGCAGTATCGTGATGTTCCGCTACATCATCAGGTGGTTGCACTCGGTTTCATCGCATTTGTCGACAACGCTGGAGATGGTCCATTATTTCACGGCGCCACATCTCAAGAACGATATCTGGCAAGTGCCCGAGGCACGGCCGGAAAGCTGTCGGCCTGGCTGAACGATCTCAAACTTGTGCCATTGGGTGTTGCGCCTTTATACGGCTGGCGCCATCGCTTCAAAACTCAAGGACTCGAGTTAGGTGCATCGACCAGGGTGCTGGATGCCATTCAGGGACATCCAGGAAAGTCAGCCAGCGACGGATATGGGGATGTGACGGTCACCGCGAAACTGAAGGTGATTGACTTGCTAGCGGACTACGAAATTGGCTAGCCTTTACCGCGCCTATCTAGAGTATTGCGCCGCTGTGACTTGATTTTTCATCACCGTTCCAATTCGAGGTCTGAAGACTTGACCAAAGTCGGTTTAAGTATGGCTTAGGCCGCCCAATGCGCTGACAGGGCCTCTGCCTGCTGGAGGATGCCCTGGACGGCAGAGTCTTGAAGATCCGGTGGGTATCCATATTTCCGGAGTATGCGCTTCACCAAGACGCGCAAGCGTGCTCTGGCGCTGTCCCGGTGTGCCCAGTCGATGGTGATGCTAGACTTAAGGCTGGTAAGAAGCTCGTGCGCAATGACTTTGAGCTGGTCGTTGCCAAGAACCTCAACAGCGCTCTGGTTGTCGGCCAAGGCGTCGTAAAATGCGATCTCGTCAGGCGATAGATTTTCGGCGTCGCCACGTTTGCGTGCCTCGCGGATATCTCGGGCAAGTTCGATCCACGCCCTCACGAGGGGGGCGACGGGCTGTATGGTTATGAGCCGCTTAACGATAAGTGGCTTCGATCCACGCCCCCACGAGGGGGGCGACCTGGTCTGAGTTGTTTGTGGACTGCCAGTCCATGTTTCGATCCACGCCCCCACGAGGGGGGCGACGCGAAAATCTCTGGGTGGTTGAACCATAATACAAGTTTCTATCCACGCCCTCACGATGGGGGCGACCATGGGGCAACGGCG
>JANOMH010000448.1:0-8500 GCA_031420215.1 Rhodobacterales bacterium
ACCGGGTCAGCATCGGGGGCGGCGGATTCGGCAATCTCGGTGATCAGAGTCACAGTGGGCCCGCCGCGTTTGTCGGCGCGTTTGCGGCGCACCTCGTCGATCAGCACCTGACGCATGATATGGGCGGAAAAGGCAAAGAAATGCGTGCGCTCGCGGGTGGAAATCCGGCGTTGGCCGATGATCTTGATCGCGGCACCATTGACCAGTTCGGTCGGGGCCAGATGGGCGCGGGCACGATCCCCGGACAGGATCTTGCGGGCGAGCAGGCGAAGTTCGTCATAAACCTCTGCCAAGAACCGGTCCCGGTCGGCGGGGGCCAGAGCGGTGGCGAGCATTTCGGGGGCGGGATCAGGCATCAGGTGGTCCTCCTGCCCGGCAGGGTGGCAGAGTGGAGCGGTTTTTCAAGTGGCAAGCGTCAGTCTAACTATATGATTATGAATGATTAAAAAAATAGTTCAAGAAAATGCGCAAAACCTGACCCGTTTTTCCGCGCTGGCGCGCCTTGGATAGTAAGGCGGAATGAACCGACCTTACCCACACACTAAGGAGCCACAAAATGAAAACCTCTCACCTCATCACCCTCGCCATCGTCCTCAGCGCCAAAGTTCTGGCCGGGGCCTCCGCCGCCCATGCGCAGGACTGGACCAATGTCGATGTCAACGCGATGAACAACGACTGGAATGCGCGGCAGAACGAGGTGATGAACAACCAGATGAACCAGATGATCTGGGCCAACATGAACGATCACCAGGTGCAGGCCGTCTATATCCAGCAGGTCAACGCGGGGCTGTTTTATGGCAGCATCGAGGAGTTTGCCTATAAGTGGATCGTCACCGGCGGCATGTCGGCCGAAGGTTATGGCCGGGCGATGGATACCAATGCGCAGATTGATGCACAGCACCAGACCATGATGAACGGCTATTGGGACTCGATGGGCAACTATCAGGGCGCTTACAACGACTACACCAATGGCTATGTCTATAATCAGGACCAGGCCGGGCAGATCATGCTGGGGAACTGAATTCAGCATAGCTTAAAGCGGCCACCCCCGGGGCAGGGCGCGATTGTTTGAACCGCTAGCTTTGGGTCAGCACGTAGCAACCGATCACCGGATCGAACCCGGTGATCGCGTAACCTTTTGAAAAATGGTCGGAAAGCTCTGCCCGCAGGCGCAGCCTTGCGCTAAGTGCGGCGGGCATGTCGGTTGCCATGAGTGCACCGAAATCGGCAGGTATCGCCACCTGCAACCCGTCGCCGGCATCCCGGTGGCCGGCGGCGCGGGCAGTGACGGTGGGGCTGTTCAGCAACCAGTCGGCCAGCAAACGGTCTGACGGGACACCTTTGTTGATCCCCTCCATCGCGCCGTAATAGTCGGGGTAATAGGTCGAAACCTGCGCCCCCAGCACCCCGATATTCAGCCGGGCATTGGCGGTGCGCAGCGGGTCATAGGTCCAGCGCACGTGGGTGATATCGCGGGCCAGACACCAGTCGCGTTGATACCATTTCAACTGCGCGCCCAATCCCCGCCCCTGAGTCCGGGGCAGCACGGCGAGCCGGTGTGAATGCTGGATATGCGGGGTGCGGGTGGGAAAGGCAAAGACATAGCCAATCAGGGTTTCAGCGTCGAATGCACCCGCCGCAAGCCCGCCTTCGGCCTGTATCACCATCATCAGATCGGCAGGGTCGGCCACGTCATCCGCCCCCCAGACCGCATATTGCAGCGCCTCGGCCTGCCTGAATTCGGCCATACCAGCCAGATCGCGGATGATCATGCGCGGAACTCTTCGATCGATGTGGTGACCGTGGCCAGATAGTCCATGTCCAGCGTGACCCCGATCCCGGCGCCCGGCGGGACCGGCATCATTCCGTCCGTCGCCTCAAGCTTTTGCACTGTGATATCGCGGGCGAAATAGCGGCTGGCGGATGATACATCGCCGGGTTTGGTGAAATTGGGCAGAGTGGACAAATGGATGTTATGCGCCCGCCCGATCCCGGATTCGAGCATCCCGCCGCACCAGACCGGCACGTCATAAGCGGCGCAGAGGTCGTGAATGCGCAAGCTGGGCAGATAGCCGCCCGACCGCCCGACCTTGATATTCATCACCCTGCTGGCATCGGTCTGCAACGCTTTTCGCGCCTCGGGCACGCCTTTGATGCTTTCGTCCAGACACAGCGGCGTGCGCAGCCGTTGTTGCAGGGTGGCATGGTCGTGGATGTCGTTCCAGGCCAAGGGTTGCTCAATGTAATCAAGGGCGTAGTTGTCGAGCTCTTGTAACAGCGCCGTATCGGACAGGCAGTAGGCGGAATTGGCATCGACGCTGAGGTGAATGTCGGGGAAGGCTTGGCGCACGGCCTGTAGCAACCCGATATCATGCCCCGGCATGATCTTAAGCTTGATCCGTTTATAACCCTGTTGGTGGTGTGCTGCGACCCGCGCGACGGTTTCGGCAACCGGCCCGATCCCCAACGAAACACCGACAGGCACAGCGTCTCCGACCCCGCCCAACACGGTTTTCAGTGGCAAATCCAAGGACTTGGCCCAAAGGTCAAAAAACGCCATCTCGACCATCGCTTTGGTCATCTGATGGCCGCGCCATGGGAGCAGCAGCTTTTCCAGCGCTTGCGGGTTCTCGAAATTGTGGCCGATAATCTGCGGTAGCAGGTGGTTGCGCAGGAAATCCATGCCGCCCGCAATGGTTTCATCCAGATAGTCGGGCAGAGTGTCCATCACACCCTCGGCCACCCCGTCCAGCCCACCGCTGCGCAAGGTCAGCAGTGGAAAGATTTTGGCCACCATCGTCCCGGTCGCAATGGTAAACGGCGTCAACAAGGGCAAATGCACCAGCCGCAATGTGGCGCTTTCGATCAACAGGGGGGGGCGGGTCATCTTTGGCCTTTCGGTGGTTGTCGCATCTTTAGGCGAAATTAGAAAACTTGCAAGATTGACGTGTGGCAAATTAAATGTCACATTTTCTGTCAGGCACAGGGGGGCCACAGGGGGCCACAGGGGGAGCAATGGGACACATGGACAGCGGCACAACCGATCTGCGTCAGGTGCTCATGTCCAATCTGGATAAGGCCACCAAGGCCGAAAAGGCCATCGCCAGTTACTTCCTGACCAACCTGCAAAGCCTGCCGTTTGAAACCGCCGCCACTGTGGCAGGCAAGATCGGGATCAGCGAAGCCACGATTGGCCGCTACTGCCGGTCGCTCGGGTTTGCGCATTTCAAGGCGCTGAAACTGAAATTGCAGGGCGATTTTGGCGACAAGGCCTGGCTCATGGGCGACCGGCTGCGCGATTTCCATGCCCGCAGCCGCACCGGCAAAACCGAGCTCAGCCGCGCGCTGGAACTGGAGATCGCCGCCATCGTCGCCAATTACGAAATTGCCGCCAGTCCGGAGTTTGCCCGCGTCTGTTCCCGGTTGGCGCAGGTCCAAGCTGTTCATATTGCAGGCTTTCAGACCGAGCGCGGGCATGCCGCCTATCTTGCGCACGGGCTGCAATACCTGCGCCCGAATGTGCATCTGGTCGATGCCGCCGAGGGGCATTTTGCCGATATCCTGCTGTCCGACCCCGCCCAAACCGCGCTGGTTCTGATCGACGGGCGGCGCTATTCCGCCCTGACCCGCAAACTGGCAGAAGCCGCGCGGGACGCAGGGATCAAAGTGACGCTGATCACCGATCCGTTCTGCGACTGGGGCCGGGATGCGGCGGATGAAATGTTTGCCGTCCAGACCGATCTGAACCATTTCTGGGACGCCACCAGCGCGATGTCCTCACTGGTCAGCCTGATCGTCAATGGCGTGTTCAACGAACTTGGCACCCAGGTCGAGGCGCGGATGGCCCGCGTGTCCAGTCTTTACGGAGAATTTATCGGCCATACCGGCACGGGGTCCGGCTATGGCCGGGGCCGGATGAAACTTTAACCAACAACGGAGCAACCAATGATCCATATCATCAAGAAATCCCTGTTTGCGGCCAGCGTATCCGCGCTTGCGCTGACGTATTCGGGGGCCATGGCCCAGGAAGTGGTGTTCGTGCTGAACACATCCGAAGTCGGCATTCCCACCTATAACCCGATCATGTCGGCCAATACCAACGTCGCCCATACCTTGATCTATGATCGTCTGGTCGAACAGGATGCCGACCGCAGCTATCATCCGCATCTGGCCACCAGTTGGGAAGAAGCCGCAGATGGCATGTCATGGGTGTTCCATCTGAAAGAAGGCGTGACATTCCACAATGGCGAGCCGTTCAATGCCGCCACCGTGGCCGCCTGGATCCCGCTTTATGCGGCATCGGACAATTCCTACATGACCCAGTCGATTGATACGGTCGAGGTGGTCGATGACCTGACCGTCAAATTCGTGATGAAGTACCCCGATCCCAACCTGCTGTACAACCTCGCCAGCAGTTTCATGGGTGTGATCGAACCCAAAGCATTTGCTGAAATGGGCGAAGATTACGGCGTATTGGATGCGATCGGCACCGGGCCGTTCAAGTTGGAAACCTTTACCATCGGTCAGGAAACCACGCTTGTTCGCAATGACGATTATGCATGGGGTTCGCCGCTGTCCACCAATCAGGGGGCCGCGCATTTCGACCATGCGATTTTCCGGGAAATCGCTGAGGATTCCACAGCGTTTCTGGAATTGAAGACTGGCGGCGTCGATATGCTCTTGGGCGTGCCGACCGACTTTCTGGGCGAATTGGCCGAAAGCCCCAATATTGGTGTGCTGACAATGGCGGGCCAGGAATTGTCGTATTTCGTGATGAACGTCACCAAAGAGCCGTTCACCGACCTCAACGTCCGCCATGCCGCTGCTCTGGCGATCAACCAGCAGGAAATCCTGGACAATATCTATGGCGGTGTGGGGCAGGTGGCCGACACATTCCTGATTTCGGCCTTGGCCGAGGCAAATGTCGCCCCGCAATACCGTATCAGTTACGACCCTGCGACAGCCGGTGAATTGCTGGATGCCGCTGGCTGGGTGATGGGCGCAGATGGGGTGCGGGCCAAGGATGGCGTGCCATTGACCATCGCGCTCTGGACCCAATCGGACAGCAGTTTCCGCCGGTTAACCGAAGTGGTGCAGGCGCAATTGGCGGCCATCGGGTTTCAGGCCGAGATTACCACGTTTGACAGCTCGATGATCCGCGACCAATACAAGACCGGCGAACAGCAGGCCGCCGTCCGGTCGTATTTCTGGGACAATGCCGATATCGTCGATTGGTTCTTTGGCGGTGACCGTCTGGGATATCCGAATATCTCGATGTTCAACGATCCCATGGCCGAGGAACTGCGCACCGAGGCGATGACCGGATCGGCCAATGGCGAAGAGCGGATCGTGAATTTCACCGCCTATCATGAATATGTGTTGTCGCAATTCCCGATGAGCCCGATCTATCAGCCCGTCGTGAATATCGGCTATAACAAGGATCGCATTTCATTCCCCGAAGTGATCCATGCGCCTGCGTTCCAGTCCATTGCCATTATGGACCTTGAAGTCAAAGAATAGCACAAAAGGATCGGGATCATGCTGGCCTATGTTATCAGGCGTCTTTTACTGCTGATCCCAGTCTTTCTGGCGGTCTCGGTGGTGATCTTTGCGATCATCCACCTGATCCCCGGCGATCCGGTCGACAACCTTGTCAGGGTCGGGTCGTCACCTGAACAAAAGGCTGAAATTACAGCGCGCTATGGGCTGGATAAGCCTTTGGTCGTGCAATATGGCATCTGGCTTTCGGGCGTGTTGCAAGGCGATCTGGGCACTGCAATCATCGCCCGCCGCCCGGTGACGCAGCTGATTGCCCAAGACCTGCCGCACTCGCTGGCGCTGGGTGGGTTCGCGTTGCTGTTTTCCACCGTGGTCGGCATTGGCCTTGGGGTCATCGCGGCACTGAACCGCGACAAGATTATCGACCAGATTATCATGGGCGGCGTCCTGCTGGGCTCCACTCTGCCCAGCTTCTGGCTGGGGCTGCTGATGATTCTGTTGTTTTCCGTGCAATTACAATGGTTCCCGGTGTCCGGCGCGCGCACTTGGGCGGCGCTGGTTCTGCCTGTTCTGACCGTCGGCCTTGGCGGCACCGCCTTGGTCGCGCGCGTCACGCGGGTTGCGATGATCGAGGCGGCTGGCCGCGATTTCGTCATGTTGCTGCACGCCAAGGGGATGCACCCGCTGCGCATCCAGCTGCGCCATGTTCTGCGTCACGCGCTGATCCCGGTGGTCACGATTCTGGCCCTGCGGATTGGCTGGGTGCTGGGCGGCGCGGTCACGGTCGAGGTGGTCTTTGCCCGCCCCGGTCTGGGGACACTGCTGATCAAGTCCCTCAGCCAGCACGATTATCCGGTAGTGCAGGCCTGCCTGCTGATGCTGGCCATCGCGGTCATGTTGGGCACATTGCTGGGCGATATTATCCAGGCGGCGATTGACCCAAGGGTCCGGGCGGCGTTGCGGTGAACGGGTTTTCGGCCCTGATCCGGGCGTTTCAAACCCCCAAAGGGATGCTCGCGGGCGGTTGGCTGATCGTCCTGATCCTGATTGCAGTCTTTGCCCCCTGGCTTACCTCTTACGACTATGCCGCTCAGGATTTGCCGGGGTCGTTCACCGCCCCCAACGGCGCCCATTGGCTGGGCACTGACGAATTTGGGCGCGACCTGATGACCCGGATTTTCTATGGCGCGCGCACGTCGTTGTCGGTGTCCTCGATCGCTATCAGCATTTCGGTCTTTACCGGCATGGTCCTTGGCGCGGCGGCGGGTTATTTCGGCGGCCGGTTTGACCGGGCCGTCACTGTCGTTGTCGACCTGACCTGGTCCTTTCCCGAAATCCTTGTGGCGCTGATCCTTGTCGCCATCATCGGCCCCGGCATCACTGGCACCATGGCCGCCATCGGGGTCGCCTATCTGGCGCAGTTCACCCGGCTGACCCGGTCCCAGATCATGGCGATCAAGGGTGAAACCTATATCGAGGCGGCGCGGTCGTTGGGTGGGTCGCACCTTCATATCCTGATGAAGCATCTGCTGCCCAACGCGCTGGCCCCGGTCCTGGTCAGCGCCATGCTGGCCACCGGTGACGCGATCATCCTTGAGGCGACCTTGGGCTTTTTCGGCCTTGGTGCCCAGCCGCCCACCGCCAGTTGGGGGGGCATGATGTCGTCAGGGGCGGCGCAATTGTTCCGGGGCCCCTGGATCATCATCTTTCCCGGTGTGGCGGTGGCTACCACAGTTATCGCGATCAACCTGTTTGGCGATGCGCTGATCCGGGCCTTGGATATCCGGTCCAGATTGCGGGTGGCGTGATGTTGCTTGCAGTGCAAAACCTGTGTGTCAGCATTGGCTCGGTCCAGCCGCTGGACCAGATCAGCTTTGGCGTGGACAAGGGGGAAATTCTTGGGTTGGTGGGTGAAAGCGGATCTGGTAAGTCTTTGACCGCGCTGGCAATTACCGGGTTGCTGCCGTTGATTGGGGGCAGGGTCAGTGCGGGGGAAATTCTGTTCGACGGCACCGATCTGACGCGACTGCCCGAGGCCGGATTGCGCGCCCTTCGAGGCCGCCGCATCGCCTTCATCACCCAAAACCCGATGACCGCGCTCGACCCGGTGCAGCGGATCGGCGACCAGATTGATATCGTCGCCCGGCTGCATCTTGGGTTGTCAAAATCCAAGGCCCGCGCCCGCACCATCGACATCCTGACCCAGTTGCGCATCCCGGAGGCGCGGGCGATTTGCGACGCCTATCCGCATCAGCTGTCCGGCGGCATGAAGCAACGCATCGTCATTGCCATGGCGCTTGCAGGGGAACCCGACCTGATCGTAGCGGATGAACCGACCACCGCTTTGGACGTGACAGTGCAGGCGCAAATCATTGAAATCCTTTCTGGATTGGTCCGCGAACGCGGTCTCGCGCTGATCCTGATCACCCATGACATGGGGGTGGTGGCGCAGGTGTGTGACCGGGTCGTGGTCCTCTACGCTGGCCGGGTGGCGGAAACCCGCGAGGTCAATGCCCTGTTCCGTACCCCCGCCCATCCCTATTCCCGCGCCCTGATCGACTGCATCCCGCGCGAAGGGATGGCGGCGGGGGCCCTGACTGGCATCCCCGGCGCAGTGCCCTCGGTTGCGACCTATCCGTCCGGCTGCCGTTATCACCCGCGTTGTGCAAATGTCGGGGCGGGCTGCCGCGATCAGGCGCCGGTTCTGGCCCAAGGGGTCGCCTGTTTTCATCCACTACAGGGGGCTTGACACTTGTGTTGGTAAATCTGACAGCACTGTCCAAGAAATTCGACACCCCTGTCGGGTTCCTCAAACCCGCCCGCAGCATGATGGCGGTGCGCGGGGTATCCCTGAGCATTTCCAAAGGCTCTGTTGTCGGTGTCGTCGGCGAAAGCGGCTGTGGCAAATCCACCCTCGCGCGGTTGGTTCTGCGGCTGTTGGACTCGACAAGCGGCACGGTCACCTATGACGGCACTGACCTGACCGCCCTGAAACCCGGCC
>JANOMH010000449.1:0-5683 GCA_031420215.1 Rhodobacterales bacterium
GCACGATAGGCGGTCTGGCTGGCACAGGGGGCCAGCGCCAGCGGGCCATCGATACAGCGCAAGATCTGGGCAAAGGTTATCTGCGCAGCAGGTCGGCCCAACAAATACCCGCCGCCCGGTCCGCGCTTGCCTACGACCAAACCACGCAGGCGCAAATCCGACAATATCTGCTCCAGGAACTTGCGCGGTATGGCCTTGGCTTCGGCCATTTCGGCCATCGTTGCCGACCCTTCCCGTGCCGCAAGAAACAGCATGGCATGCAGGGCATAACGGGCTTTCTGGGTCAGCATGACCGTTGTCTAACATTGCCTGATCAGAAGACAAGGGCAGGTCCGGCCGTCAAGTAAAGGCAGCACCTGTGCTACAATCCCAATTTGTCCAAAGGCGGCCCCGGAAAGCGGCTGAACTCCGGCGCGCCCTCTGGTGTGCCCAGCAATTCGCGCACCGCACGCACCGCCTGATCCATCGCAGAATGAGCATAGGCATAGGCCCCGCTGTCGGCATTAGCGATGCAGATCCGGCCCCAACCTGCGCGGGCTGTTTCAATCGGAAATCCCCGCCCCGACCACGACCAGATCATAGCTCTCGCCCGATGACAGAGGCTCGCCAGCTTGCCGCCAGTAACTGCCATCGCGAACCGCGTGCATCACCATCCGGCCCGCATCGGTCTGACCATGCAGGCCGGTCTGGCCCGCCGGATCGGCCACCGCGGCTTGTGCCTGCACCACGTCGGGGCTACTGCCAATGGCCAGCGCCCCAACGCCCAACGCCACCCCATCCAGAAAATTGCGCCGGGTGATCGGACGATCCATGCCCAGTCTTTTGTCCGCTTCAGACCACTTCATAGGACGCACTCCAGCTACCACCTTTGCCCGAATGATTTCCAATCTTCACTTAATTGGAAATGATTGCTTAGGCCGTACTGGCCGTTTGACTTTCCCATGGTGTGCATGCTCGACTAAGTAACCAAAAAGTTACATCAGAGCACTCTCTTGACCAGCTATGACTATATCATTGCCGGCGGCGGCTCCTCTGGCTGTGTCCTTGCGGCGCGGCTGTCCGAAGATCCGACTGTCACTGTTTTGCTGGTCGAAGCCGGGGGGCAGGATAAAAGCCTGCTGTTCCACTGGTCCGCCGGTTTCGCACGGATGACCAAAGGAGTTGCCAGTTGGGGCTGGTCCACCGTGCCGCAAAAACACCTGGGCGGGCGCAGCTTGTGGTATACCCAAGCCCGCATCATCGGCGGCGGCTCAACGATCAACGCGCAGATTTACACCCCGGGGGAACGCCCGCGACTGTGATGGCTGGGGCATCCCCGGCCGGACCTACCGCGACATCCTGCCCTATTTCAAACGGGCCGTAGGCAACGAGCGGTTCGCTGACGACTATCACGGATCCAACGGTCCGCTTGGTGTGGCAATGCCGCGCGGGGCTTTGCCGATTTGCGATGCGTTCATCCGCGCAGGGCAGGAATACGGCATGCCCCATAATCCCGATTTCAACGGCCAGCGGCAGGCGGGGGTCGGCTACTACCAGCTGACCCAGCGGAATGTGCGGCGGTCCTCGGCCGCTTCGGCCTGTCTGCGACCCGTTCAGCACCGGGACAACCCGACCGTATTGACCGGGGCCACTGTGCTGCGCGTCACGCTGGACCAGAACCGCGCCACCGGAGTCCGCGTCCTGCAAAACCGACAGACCATCACTTACCACGCCGCACGAGAAGTGTTGCTCACAACTGGTGCAATCGGCACCCCCCGGCTGCTGCAGCTATCCGGCATCGGCCCTGCCGAGCACCTGGCGTCGGTCGGCATCCCTGTGGCCCATGACCTGCCCGGCGTCGGTGAAAACCTGCAGGATCACCTTGACCTTTGCGTTCTGGCCGCATGCACCGGGCCGCACAGCTATGACGGGGTGCAACGCTGGGACCGGTCGGCTATGGCCGGGCTGCAGTATATGCTGTTCAAATCCGGCCCGGTTGCTGCCTCTCTCTTTGAAACCGGCGGTTTCTGGTATGCCGATCCTGCTGCCCCCTATCCCGACACCCAGTTCCATTTCGGCCAGGGATCCGGCATCGAAAACGGTATCGTGAAACTCAGCGGCGCTGGCATTACCCTGAACTCTGCCTTTCTGCGGACCCGGTCACGCGGCACGGTGCGGCTTGGGTCTGCCGACCCTTTTGCGGCGCCGCTGATCGACCCGAACTACTGGTCGGACCCGCATGATCTTGATATGTCCCTGCGCGGGCTTGCGATGGCCCGTGACATCCTGCGCCAGCCTTCGCTGCAACCCTGGCTGCGCGCCGAGGCTGTGCCCGGTGACCACATCATCTCGCGTGATGACCTTTTCGCCTATGCCTGCCGGATGGCCAAAACCGATCATCACCCGGTCGGCACCTGCAAAAAGGGCCGCGATGCGATGGCGGTGGTCGACCACGATCTGCGCGTCCACGGGTTGGACGGTTTGCGCGTCTGTGATGCCTCGGTCATGCCATTCATTCCCTCTTCTAATACCAATGCCCCGACCATCATGGTGGGCGAAAAAGCTGCGGACCTGATCCGCGGTCTGGATCCGTTGCCGCCTGCGAGGTTCCGGGACGAGCGGAACGATCTGCGGAAAGAACTGGCCTGAGCATTCCTGACGTTTTGACGCCAAAACCTTACGGAATCCTTACCGTCGGCCGAAAAATCATCCCAAATGCACAACAATCTTCAAACGCTGACCAGCCGCTGGATAGTGTCGATATTGAACTGCAGCCTTGCGGCCAAAGCCTCTTTGGTCATGAAATCCCGCTCGAATACTATTGATCCGGTATGGCGGTTGGTCAAATAATAATAGCCAATCGCGGCAATTGTAATATTCAACTGTACCGGGTCAATTCCCGGGCGAAACACACCATCCTGCACCCCCCGGCTCAATAGCCCCGCCATCATATCAACATAACGGCGATTATAGATCCTGACCGCCTCTGACGCCTTTAAGTGCTTGGCACGGTGCAGATTTTCGCTATTGACAAGGGTGATGAATTCAGGGTTTTTCAAGAAATATTCCCAAATGAACCGGACCAGTTTTTCCAATGCGGCTTTCGGTTCCAGATGATCCAGTTTCAAGCTTTGCTCGGCAGTGCGAAACTCGATATAAGCGGTTTCCACGACGGTCTGAAACAGTCCGTCCTTGCTGCCGAAATAATGATAGATCATGCGTTTGTTAGCTTTGGCCTTATCCGCGATCACATCGACCCGCGCGCCGCCTAACCCACTGTTTGCAAATTCTTTCTTGGCCGCAGCCAAAATCCGCCCCCGAGTTGCATCCGCATCCCGCAGCCGTGGTTTTGCAACACTGTCATCAGCCATATTTGGCGTCCCTTGAACGGTCTGATACCCCTGATAGTATATCCGTGGTTGGAAATGAAGTCACCAGAGCAGCATTGACATCACCGGGCCGAGAGAAGTAACTAGACAGTGCATTAAACCAAGCCCGCGCCAAAGGACATGCCCCATGACAACTCTCTCCGCGACCAGCTAATGCAAGGATTTGACTATGTTATTGTCGGTGGCGGCACCGCAGGTTGCGTCCTGGCCGCCCGGCTTTCAGAAAATCCAGATGTCAAAGTTTGTCTCATCGAAGCTGGCGGCCGCGACACCCATCCCCTCATCCACATGCCCATTGGCTTCGCCAAAATGACCACAGGCCCGCTGACCTGGGGGTTGACTACAGTCCCGCAACGCCATGTAAACAATCGCGAAATTCCCTATGCGCAGGCTCGGGTCCTTGGCGGCGGGTCATCGATCAATGCCGAAGTGTTCACCCGTGGCCATCCCGCCGACTATGATCGGTGGGTCGATGAAGGGGCTACAGGTTGGGGGTTCAAGGATATCCAGCGCTACTTCTTGCGGTCCGAAGGCAATACGATGCTGGCAGGCGATTGGCATGGCACAGAGGGACCGCTGGGCGTATCCAGCATGGACCCCACCGAAACGACCCGCGCCTTTATCCGGTCCTGTCAAGAGATTGGCATTCCCTACAATCCTGATTTCAACGGGCCGGTTCAGGCAGGCGCCGGGGCCTATCAGACGACAACTAAACACAAAAAACGCTGTTCCGCTGCAGTTGGCTACCTGCGACCGGCGTTATCGCGGCCCAATTTGACCGTGGTAACCAAGGCACTTGTCCTGCGGCTGGTGTTCCGGGGAACCCGCGCCATCGGCGTCGAGTATACCACCGGTGGTGTGGCGCAGATCGCAAGTGCACAAACCGAGGTGTTGGTCACCTCTGGCGCAATCGGGTCACCAAAACTGCTGCAGTTGTCAGGCATCGGACCGGCGGCTGAACTGAAACGCCATGGCATTCCGGTAGTGGCCGACCTGTCCGGCGTTGGGCAAAACCTGACCGATCATTTCGGTATCGATATCGTGGCCGAACTGAAGCGGCATGAAAGCCTTGATAAATATAACAAACCCGTCCGGATGGTCTGGGCCGGACTGCAATATCTGCTGTTCAAAACTGGCCCAGTGACCTCGAATCTGGTTGAGGGCGGGGCGTTTTGGTATGCTGACAAGTCCGCGCCCCGCCCCGATCTGCAGTTTCATTTCCTGTGTAGCGCCGGGGCCGAGGCCGGGGTGCCATCGGTCAGGGCGGGCGCGTCCGGGATCACTCTCAACTCTTACACTTTACGGCCGAAAAGCCGGGGATCGGTGGCGCTGCGGTCTGCCGATCCGCGTGATAAGCCCTTGATTGACCCCAATTTTCTGGCCGAACCCGACGATCTGCGGATCGGCATAGAGGGGGTAAAACTCAGCCGGGAGATGTTTGGCCAGCCGTCGCTGCGGCACTATATCAAGGCAATCCGGTTTCCCGATGATGCAATCAAAACCGATGCCGACTACGCTGCCTATGCGCGGCAATACGGCCGCACTTCATATCATCCGGTCGGCACCTGCAAAATGGGGACCGACGCCATGGCGGTGGTTGACCCACAGCTCAGGGTGCATGGAATTGATGGGCTGCGCATTTGCGATTCTTCGATCATGCCCAGTCTGATCGGGTCAAATACCAATGCGCCCACGGTGATGATTGGCGAAAAAGCGGCTGATATGATCCGGGGGAATGGTTAAATCCACCGGACTGGCGTTCAATCCCAATCCGGCGCTATCTTCATCGCAGATTTGTCGACAATCCGCAGGCCCGTGGCAGTCAGAGCTGCAATCCGCGCCATATCGACCGAGGACAGGCTGAAGTCCATGATATTGAAATTGGCCGCAATATTGACCGGGTTGGTGGACATCGTGTTCAGCGACACCCCGTTTTGCAGGATCCAGCGCAAGACCACCTGGGCTGCTGATTTGCCATTGGCCGCACCGATCTCGGCAAAAAGCGGATATTTGAATATTTCGCCCCGCGCGACCGAGCAATAAGAGGCCAGCGGGACGCCCAAAGCCACCGCTCCGGCCATCAGCCGCGACTGGTCCAACAGTGGGTGGTATTCGACCTGATTGGTAACAATCGGCGCTTCGACGATGGCGACTGCCTGTTTCAGCATCGCAATCGTATAGTTGGACACCCCAACATTTCGGGCCAACCCAAGCTTGTAAGCCTCTGACAACAAGCCAAGACTTGGCGCGACATCGCCGCCTTCAGGCGGCCAGTGCAGCAACAGCACATCGACCTGATCGACCGCGAGATCGCG
>JANOMH010000450.1:0-4493 GCA_031420215.1 Rhodobacterales bacterium
CGCGCCAATGACGAAAAGCTTACACCGATCCGCTCGGCAAGCGCCCGGATGCTAAGTCCTTCTGCTTCACGCTTTTTCTTTAACGCAGCGACGAGCGCTGGGATATCAGTCTTCATGATTTATCTGTGCGATTCGCACACCTTGATACAGCGCGCGATCCTCCCTTATTGTGCTTCTAACACAGGCTCGCACAGCTGGAAAGTCCGGCATGCGGATAGCGACCTGAACCATTGAAACGCCATAGGAGGCAGCATGTCCAAGAGGATCCACGTCGTCCCGCACAACCAAGGCTGGGCAACCAGACGCGAGGGTGCAACTCGTGTCAGCACAACGCACCAAACTCAGACCGCGGCAGCAGAGCAGGCGCGCACTACCGCTATCCGTGAACACGGCGAAGTGGTCATCCACCGCCCGAATGGACAAATCAGGGACGCCAATTCGTACGGGAATGATCCGTATCCCCCCAAAGGCTAGGAGCAAGAAATGGACACCGCAAGAGATAGCAAGAACGTGACCATCGTTGTTGAAGGTTCGCCGTACGACTGGCCGAAGAACAGCGATATCACCTATGCGCAACTGGTTGCGCTGGAGTTTCCTGATTTCGCGCAGCACCCCGAAACCACCTACTCGATCAAATACACCAAAGGGCAGGGGAATAAGCCGGAGGGTGTCTTGGTCGCCGGTGGCTCCGTGAAAGTCAAAGATGGGATGATCTTCAATGTTTCGTCAACTGGTCAGTCATAACGACGACATTCACCGCCTCGTTGAGGTTGGGTTCGCGGTGAGCGAGGACAGCAACTACCTCATAGTTCGAGATATCCCATACCTTGACGCAAACCTCAGCCTAGCAAGCGGTGCCTTTGTGGCAACACTAGTTGCTATCGACGGACAACGAATGCAGCAAGATGATCACCAAGTCTGGTTCGCTGGTGGGACTCCGCACGGCCTAGATGGACGACCAATCCCGAACCTCGGGGGTGGACCATGCACTCTTCATCTCAGCCCGGCAGCTTCGGACGTCGTCGTGGAGCGCCGGTTCTCGAACAAGCCAGTCGTCGGCCAGCGATTTGCTGACTTCTTCGAAAAGATCGAAAGTTACACCAATATCATCGCCGGTCCTGCGATGGAGCGCTATGGAGCCTCTCCCTATACGTTTCGAGTAGTGGCCGAAGAGGCCATGGATCCGATCTTCAAGTTCCGCGATACTTTGACGAGCCGGGGGGAAATCACGGATCTGGCCGCCTGCTTCCGTAACGACATAGTTGCTGTGATCGGACTTGGCGGAACCGGCAGTTACGTTCTGGATTTCTTGGTGAAGACCCCGGTAGCTGAAATTCGCGCCTTTGATGCCGACCGCTTCCACGTCCACAATGCTTTCCGATCTCCAGGACATGTCGACCCAGCTGAGTTCGACAAGACGAAGGCCGAGGTCTACCAGGGTCGATATGACAACTTCCGCCATCGGCTCATGATCAAAGCAAGCTACATTGACTCGGCCTCTGACGAAGAGCTGGACGGCGTCACATTTGCCTTCGTTTGTGTTGATAAGGGTGCAGCACGTGCAGAAATATTTCGTGCACTTCTGAATCGCAAAATTCCTTTTATTGACGTTGGCATGGGCCTGAAGAGGAAGGATGAAGGTCTGGGCGGGATGGTGCGAGTGACCTACTTTTCGTCCGAGCACGGCGAGGAAACCAGCAGCAAGACCTACGCGCCGCTGCAAGATGATCCGGATGACCTGTACCGGGCGAAAGTCCAGATTGGCGAACTGAACGCCTTGAATGCCGCACTCGCCGTGACGCGCTACAAGCAGCTGCGCGGATTCTATAAGGATGTGTTCGACTGGGAGAATCTTCTGTTCGATACGACTGATTTGAAAAGTGTCGGGGTGTCTCCACGTGAAAACTGAACACTTTGCGCTGCAATCCGTTCAATACATGCCTAAACAGCTCGAATTTGGCATTCTTTATGTGTCGGAAGAGTTCCACACGGCCGCCCATCTTTGCGCCTGTGGATGCGGGCAAAAAGTCAGAACACCCCTTGGCCCAACTGAGTGGACCGACAGGGCCGACTCGCGAGGTCCAACGCTGCGACCCTCCGTCGGCAATTGGCTGCTGCCCTGCAAGTCTCACTACCTGATCACCAACGGTAACGTTCAATGGTCAAATCAATGGACCGACAAACAGATCCGAGCAGGGCGACAGAGAGAGCACGAAACGCGTGCTGCCTACTATGAAGCGCGCAAACCGACCGTCTCCTGGTGGCGGCGCCTGCTAGATTGGCTGCGTCAGGGGCTCGGTAAGTGAAGAAGGGGGCTTACGCCCTTTGTCCGAACCTCATGACCGGGATGCCCATCTTGCGGGCCTTGTCGGCCAGGTTGTCCTGGATCCCGGTGCCGGGGAAGACCACGACGCCGATCGGCATGCAGTCCAGCATCTGGTCGTTGCGTTTGAAGGGCGCGGCCTTGGCATGTTTGGTCCAGTCCGGCTTGAAGGCGACCTGCGGCACCTTGCGGTTGGAGGCCCAGGTGGCCGCGATGCGCTCGGCGCCCTTGGGCGATCCACCGTGCAACAGCACCATGTCGGGGTGCTTGGCGTGAATCTGATCGAGACGGTCCCAGATCAGCCGATGATCCGTGGTGTCCCCACCCGAGAAGGCAACCTTCGGTCCCGGAGGCACGAGGCTCTCGGTCTCTGCGCGCTTCTTGGCGGCGATGAAGTCGCGGCTGTCGATCATCGCAGCGGTCAGTTGGCGATGGCTTGTGCGCGAGCTTGAGCGAGATGATGGGCAGGTGTGACTCGGCAGGCATATCCGCCTTCTGAAAGATCGCCCGGCCGAATTTCCGCAGGACGACAACGGTTGCAACCTCGCAGGCCTCGTAAGCCGCCTTCCAGTCCCAGTGATCAGAGGCGTCCGGCGCGCCGAAGGCGGCTTCCAGTGCCGCGCGTAGCATCGCGCCGTCCACGCGCAGCCCGCGTTCCAGCGAGTGCAGCAAGAGGCCCGCTGCAGACAGGATTGCAGAAGCTGGGGCGACCGGTGCCTGTGCCAGGGTCGCCGGAAAAGGGTCGTTCATCAGTAAATCCTCATGAGAGCGGGAAAGGGTCGGGCCCGATCGGCGCTCTCTCACCCGCCGGACCTGGCCCGTCCCGGCACCCCTCTACCGCGTGCACCAGGGAAAGTCGCCCGAATGGGTGGAGACTGCCCCCGCAGGCTCCAGTCCGAAGGACCAGGGCCCGGTTCCGGCGGCAAGCCGGGAAGTGCCAAACTTTCAGAACGACGCCATCAACGCCCGAAGTTGCCTGAAAACGCCAATGTGCAACAGTCATGACGGGTTGAGTGATCTAGAAGTCACGCGTATCTTGAAGTTGAAAAAATTGTGGAAGTCTAAGGCAAACAAGCCCTTATGAGGACTTTGGAAGGTAAGATTTTGAGCCAGGACACGATCAAGACCAACGCCGCCTACATCTGGTCCATCGCAGAAATCCTGCGCGGGGATTTTAAGCAGTCAGAATACGGCAAGATCGTCCTGCCCTTCACTGTCCTGCGGCGCCTCGACTGCCTGTTGGAGCCGACCAAGTCAGCAGTGCTGGAAACGGCTTCCACGCTTCCGGAAGAAACCGACGACGAAGCGCGCGCGATGATCCTGACGGCCATCGCCTCGCCGGGTGGGCAAATCTACAACGAGAGCCAGTTCACGTTCGCTTCGTTGCGGGGACAAGATCCACGCCAGCTGCGGGCCAACCTGATCGACTACATCGCCAAGTTCAGTCCGAACGTTCGCGACATCTTCATTGAGAAGTTCGAGTTCACCGAAGCGCTGAAGAAGCTGGACAACGCTGGTATCCTATGGGCGGTTTTTGATCGGGTCAGCCAGATCGACCTTCACCCGGAAGCGGTGTCCAACCTGGAAATGGGATACCTGGTCGAAGAACTGATCCGCCGTTTCTCGGAAATGTCCAACGAAACGGCTGGGGAGCATTTCACCCCGCGTGAAGTCGTACGCCTGATGGTCGACCTTCTGATCGCCAATGATCAGGGGGCATTGTCCGGGCGGCACATCGTACGGCGCATATACGATCCGGCATGTGGGACGGGGGGCATGTTGTCCATCGCCGAGGAACGCATGGTGGAGATGAACCCCACCCTGCACGTCGATCTGTTCGGCCAGGAACTTAACGCGGAGTCCTTCGCCATCTGCAAATCAGACATGCTGGTGAAAGGCCATGATGCGTCGCGCATCGCCTTCGGCAACACGCTGATCCAGGACGCCCACAAGGGCCAGACTTTCCATTACATGCTGTCGAACCCACCTTATGAGGTCGACTGGAAGAAATATGCCGACCCGATCAAGGAAGAGGCTGCTGATCGCGGCATGAAGGGTCGTTTCGGTGCTGGCCTTCCACGCATCTCTGATGGTCAGCTGCTGTTCTTGCAGCACATGATTTCGAAGATACGCGACGATGAAAATGGCTCGCGCATCGGTATCGTCATGA
>JANOMH010000451.1:0-2791 GCA_031420215.1 Rhodobacterales bacterium
GCGCAGCCCTGAATTCAACCCTTGCCCGGCAATCGGATGCACGGCGTGGGCCGCATCGCCAACCAAGGCCACACGCGGGGCCACGAAACTATTGGCCAGCGTCAGCCCCAGCGGATAGGTGAACCGCGCCCCCACCAGCCGGATCTGCCCCAGAAAACTGCCGAATGCCGGGCGCAGCGCGTCCAGAAACCCCGCATCATCCAGCGCCATGATCTGCGCCGCCCGGGCCGTGGTTTCCGACCAGACCACGGAACTGCGGTTGCCGGTCAGCGGCAAAATCGCCAAGGGCCCGGCGGGCATAAAGAACTGATGTGCGATCCCGTGATGCGGCAGGTCATGTTCGACAGCACCGACAATCGCGGTCTGGTCATAGCCCCAGCCGATCCGCTTGATCCCGGCCCGCACAGCCGTCCCGCTGCTGCGCCCGTCCGCACCGATCAGCAACCGGGCCGTCAAACAGCGCCCCGAGGCCAATGTAACGCTGACCCCCTGCGGCGTAACCATCTGGGACAGCACAGTTTCTCCGGCCAAATGTTCAATCCCACGCGTGGCCAAGGCGTCCAGTAGTGCACCGCGCAGATGCCGGTCCTCGACCATGTGCCCCATCGGCCCTTCTTCAATCTCGGCATGGTCGAAATGCATCATCCACGGGCTGGCCCCTTCGCCCGCCCGGCCATCCGTCACCTTGATTTCCAACATCGGCTGGGCGTGAACGGCCACCGCATCCCAAACCCCAATGGCTTGCAATAACCGACGCGACGCCAGCGCCAGCGCATAGGACCGGCCGTCAAAGCCGGGATCAACCCGAGCGGCCAGCGGTTGGCTATCGATCACCTTGACCCGGAATCCGGTCTGCGCCAAAGCCAAAGCCAGCGCTGGCCCGTTCAGCCCGCCCCCCACGATCAGAATATCTGCGTCCTGTGCCATGAGTGCATATTGGACCGCCACGCGGGATTGTCCATGCGCCCGTTGGCCGCTACCCTTTTGCAAAACCGGAGGGAATGCGATGGATTGGCTTACAGCGACAGCGGCGGATTTGGGGCGGGCGATTGGGGCGGGGCAGGTGGACCCTGTGGCCCTGACGCAGACCTATCTGGATGCCATCGCCGCCCACCCCCTGCGCGACCGGATCTATGCCCGCGTCACCCACGACCGGGCCCTGGCCGAGGCAACCGCTGCCAGTCTCCGCGCCAAAGCCGGGCAGCGGCGCAGTTTGCTGGACGGGGTGCCCGCGTCCTGGAAAGACCTGTTTGACAGCGCCGGGATTGCGACCGAGGCTGGTACGGCGCTGATGGCGGGTCGGGTGCCATCTCAGGATGCTGTCGTTTTGAAAAACGCCACG
Organism: Rhodobacterales bacterium; assembly: GCA_031420215.1. Lineage (GTDB taxonomy): Bacteria > Pseudomonadota > Alphaproteobacteria > Rhodobacterales > Rhodobacteraceae > JANOMH01. Next base: position 1,343 of record JANOMH010000451.1, read on the forward strand.
GCGATGGGGCTGGTTTGTCTGGGCAAGACCCACATGTCCGAGATTGCTTTTTCCGGGCTGGGGTTGAACCCGATCACCGAAACTCCGCCCTGCGTCAACGATCCCGGCGCAGTGCCCGGCGGGTCATCATCAGGAGCAGCGGCTTCGGTTGCGTTTAACCTCGCGCCTGTGGCGGTAGGGTCCGACACTGGCGGGTCGATCCGGATTCCCAGTGCCTGGAACGATCTGGTGGGATTCAAACCAACCCATGGCAGGCTCTCGGTCGAGGGGGTGGTGCCGCTGTGCCCCTCATTCGACACGGTCGGGCCGCTGTGCCGGTCGGTCGAGGATGCCGCCCTGATGGTGGCCGCTTTGGAGGGGAGCAAGCCTGCGGATCTGATGGGGGCGAGCCTGCAGGGGATGCGTCTGCTGATCCTTGACACTGTGGCCATGGATGATCTGGCACCTGACCCTGCGGCTGGTTTTTCCAATGCGGTCAAGCGGCTGGAGGCTGCTGGCGCGGTGATCACCCATGGCAAAGTGCCGGGCGTGACCGAGGCGATGGGGATGACGGGGATACTTCATGCCACCGAGGCCTATGCCCAGTGGCGCGACCTGGTCGAGGCGGCACCGGAAAAAATGTACCCCCAAATTCTGGACAGGCTCCGGTTGGGCCGTGATGTGCCGGCGCATGTCTATATCGCCACATGGACCAGGCTGCGCGCGCTGCGCCGGGAGTATCTGGCGGCGACTGCGGGCTATGATGCCGTGATATTCCCCACAGCGGCGATTCTGCCGCCGCAGGTGGACCGGTTGTTGGCCGATGATGCCTATTACAAGGCAATCAATCTGATCGCCCTGCGCAACACGATGATCGGCAATCGGATGGGCCTGACCTCGGTCAGTCTGCCGACGGGTGTGCCGTCTTGTGGAATCCTGTTCAATGCTGCGCCGGGCGCGGACGGGCGGCTGTTGCGGATCGCGGCGGCGGCTGAAAAAGCGCTGGCGTAAATGCCACAGCGACTGGCCTGAACCCCGCTGAAACCCTTGGGTTTTTCTGGACATCGGGGGCCGGGGGGCGCTAGTTTACAGCTAACGGGGCGACCATGACCCCGACATGAGGCATTGATGCAGTTTCCCGAGCGGTTTTCGGACCTACCGGACTATGCGTTTCCGCGATTGCGGAAGCTGCTCGACGCATATGCGCCGGGGGCTGATCCCATTGCCATGACCATTGGTGAACCGCAGCATGCTTTTCCCGATTGGGTCGGTGCCATTTTGGCCCAAAACCTTGATGGATTTGGAAAATATCCGCCCAATGACGGCACGCCGGAACTGCTGGCCGCGATCTGTGGATGGGTGGGCCGCCGCTATGGTGTCGGGTTGACGCCCGATAACATCATCGCGCTGAATGGCACCCGCGAAGGACTGTATAACGCGGCCATGGCGCTGTGCCCGGAAACCAAGGGC
>JANOMH010000452.1:0-2331 GCA_031420215.1 Rhodobacterales bacterium
AGGAAGACCTTGAGGCGGTCGTGGAGGAAGGCGAGGAGGTTGGCACCCGGATGATTTACTTTGCTAAAATCAATGGCAAAAAGTCGTTTTTCAAAGTCTGAAGGACCTGACTTTGCGCGCTTTTCTTTGGCGATATTTGAACGCCAGTCTTCGAACACATGCAGCGGAACCCCAAGTCTTTCCGCCGCCTCACTATCGGCTAGGCGGTCTTCATCCTCGATCTCCCAACGAAGTTTTCGGTCAAACGGATCGTAACCAGCAAGAATAAGTTCCAGCAGCGATGCCCGTTTTTCAGACTGGAGCAGGAGGCGAATAAGTCCGAGGGCCGCCCGACGCAAAGCAAACGGATCCTTCGACCCGGTAGGCTTCTCATTTATCCACCAGAAACCACAGAGGGTATCAATCTTGTCCGCCAGAGCCACGGCAACCGACTCCGGCGCCGAAGGCACCGCATCCGCCGGACCCAGCGGCGAATAATGCTCTTCGCAGGCCGCAGCCACCTCGGGCGCAAGCCCCGCCGCTTCACTGTAATACCGCCCCATAAGCCCTTGTAATTCCGGGAATTCGCCCACCATCGCCGAGCGCAAATCCGCCTTGGCCACCCGTGCCGCCTGTTCGGCCAGCACAGGATCAGCCCCGACCAAAGGTGCAATCTCGCGGGCCAAAGCCGCAATCCGCTCTACCTGGTCAAACTGCGAACCCAGCTTATTGTGGAAGGTGACCGATTTCAGCCCCTCAACCCACTCGCCCATCCCGGCCCGCGCCACCCGCAAGTCATGGTCATAAAAGAATTTCGCATCCGACAGCCGGGCCGCCAGCACTTTGCCATTGCCCGCCAGAATCGTCGCGCCGTGGTCTGGCGTTTCGATATTGGCGACGGTGACGAACCGTTCAATCCGGCCCTCACGCGACCGCACCGAGAAAAATTTCTGATGTTCGCGCATCGAGGTTTGCAGCACCTCCGGCGGCAGGTCCAGAAACTGCGCCCCAATCGCCCCCATCAGCACCACGGGCCATTCGACCAGCCCGGCGACTTCTGCCAGCAAGCCCTTGTCCTCGACCACCTCCAACCCCAGCGCAAAAGCCGCAGTGGTGGCGTCGTGCCAGATCGTCGCGGCGCGTTCATCCGACCGCAAAACCACAAAGGCCCGCTTTAACTTCGCCTCGTAATCCTCGAAATTATTTACAGAAAAATGCTTCGGGGCCATGAACCGATGGCCGCGCGTGACATTGCCCGCGACGATCCCGTCAATGTCAACCGGCACAACCTCCGCGCCAGCCTCGGAACTCAGAATACACACAATCGAATGCAACGGACGCACCCAGCGCAGTGACCCCGCCCCCCAGCGCATCGACTTGGGCCAGGGGAAACCCCGCACTGCCGCCTCCAGCACCTCGGCCACAACAGCCGCGGCCGCACGGCCCGGCTTGGTCACAACCGCATAATAGGCCTGACCTTTCTTCTCGTCCCGCACCTCGAACTGATCCAAAGTCAGCCCGGTAGAGCGCAAAAACCCCTCAACCGCCGCCGCCGGGGCCGTCACGGCAGGCCCCTTGCGTTCTTCACGCACGGCGCGGCTTTCGGCAGTCAGCCCCTCGACCGACAAAGCCAACCTTCTCGGCGTGGCGAAAGCGGCGGCAGAGCCATAAGTCAGCCCCGCCTCGACCAACCCATCAGTCACCAGCCGCTTCAAATCCTCGGACGCCTTGCCCTGCATCCGCGCCGGAATTTCCTCGGAAAATAACTCGATAAGCAAATCCATTACTGCAAATTCTCCGGCACGGGGGGGCAACCTGCGGGGGCAGGATCGCCGTTGAACACCACAGTTCCACAGGGGTTGATCTGGTGCCAGACATAGCCGCGCCCATCCGGGAACACGGCGACGACCTGATCGACGCCATAGGTGATATTTGCGACACCCAAAAAGGCTATCGCCTCGCCGGATTCAATTGCATCACCGATGGTCAGGGCGTCAAAGCAATCAAACCAGCCGGGGGCGACCAGCGGTGTGGCCCCCTGATATGTCTGGTAAGTTTCGGTCAACATCGCCTGTGACAGGGGGGTGTCAAAACAGGCGCGCAAGCGGATCGGGGAGCTGTCGCTGTCGATCCCCTTGTAGTTTTCGAACAAAATCGGCTCGGGCTGACCCGAAACCACCGATGTCATTTGCACTTCTGCAACTTCGGCCCGTATTTCGGTGTAATAGGCATAGACCTGCAAATAATACAGCGCCGCCCCGGCGATCAAAGCGGTCACGAGTATCCCCAATAGCAAGACACGGGCGGTCATCCTAGCGCCGCCTCGGTTGTCAGAAACGCATCGGCGCAAAG
>JANOMH010000453.1:0-4023 GCA_031420215.1 Rhodobacterales bacterium
AAGTCATACCGGAGGCACCCCATGACCGTCAAAACCACCCTCAGCTTTACCGACCGGCATCACGAATACCTGGCCCAGAAGGTGGGCGAGGGCGTGTTTGCCACGACCAGTTCTGCAGTTGCCGCTGCAATCGAGAATTTGATTCAGGACGAGCGCGAACGCGAAGCAGCCCTCGCGGGATTTGCCGATGAGATTCGCTCCCGACTGGAAACCCCTCTGGATCAATATATTAGCAGGGAAGAGGCATTCCGCCCGGCGCGCGAATTTCTGGCCAAACTGGATGACGCGTGAACTGGACGTTACGGTTCCATCCGGCCGTTGCCGATGATCTGACTGCAATCGCGCGATGGATCACGATTCAGGGTGGCCCGAAGGCTGCGGATCGTATCCTCTATGTGATCGACGCGGTGATTCTCGGCCTCCTCGATGTGCCCCACAAAGGATCCATCCGAAACGAAATCGCCCCGGGCCTTCGTGCAATTCCAGCGGGCAAACGCGCGGTCGTCGCATTCGTGCTTAACGATGACGCCAAAGTCATAAGGGTCATCGCCGTCAGTTACGGCGGATCAGATTGGATTGGGCGCAGCCGTACAAGACTGAGGTAAGACAGGCATTCTGCGCCCCCCCTCAATGCACCTCCGGCACCAATATCTCCCAAATATTTCGGTAACTAATCCAAACAAGTCATGCTCGACGGATGAGTCGGAGGTTATCGCTCTTTGCCGTCGATATCTTTGAAAAGAGATTTTACAACAACCAATGCCAAGCCAATTATTTGTCCGAGGTTCTGGACTAACAACACAGGAAGCAGCCATTCATACTTTGTGAAATCCCATATTCCGACCCCTACCAAGCCAAGTAAAAGCCACTGAAATAGGATCATGCCACTAAGTCCGGCAATCAAGAACCATGACCAGCGGGATTTGTGGAGATAGTGGTCTTCAAGACCTCTCAGGTGAATCCAAGCACGCTGCGCGTCTACTGCTTGTGGGGGGCTAGCCGAGCGACACTATTGCCTCACGCAAAGTTCCACTGACCACACGCTCTCACCCGAACGGGTGATGCGGCGAGAATGATTCCCTGCGATTCTATACTCTTCGCAAGCGTTTCCACCTCTCTTACTTTGATGCCTAAGTCCAATTGAAAAATGGGGAAAAGACAATGACATATGTGAAAACCGCAATTGCCGCTGCAGCCATGTTCGCTGTGACCGCAGCGCCGGGCTTTGCTCAGAGCCTTGGTGAGTTTGTTGTAACCAAGATGGCCGAAATTCCCGTTGCCGAGTTGCCCGATGGCGAGCTCTATTGGCACGTCGAGAACTTTGGCAGCTTGAATGAGGCCCAGGCAGCTGGCGGCCCGTACTCACTGGCTGCCGAGTTCGACGGCAGGGCGTGGCTTTTCACCTTGGCCGATCGCAAGGCCGCCGGGATGGGGGGGGAGCCGGTCGCGTCAATTGGGCCCGTGCCGAGGTTTGATGCGCCGGAATTCCTTTTACGTGTCAACAGCGCGACCGCACCGGCAGGCGCAAAGAGCTCAGTTCACAGTCATCCCGGACCCGAGGCATTTCTGATCCTGTCTGGTCAATTGACTCAAAATACGCCCTCCGGACAACATGTTCTGAACGCCGGCGGAACGATGCCCGGGGTACCCGATCAGGCAATGGAAGTCGTAAGCACCGGTAATGAGGAACTGCGCGAACTGATCATGTTCGTCGTGGATGGGACCCGCCCATTTGCCGAAGATGCCCATCTGAACTGATACGTGCGGCCGGTGTTCCTTGGGGACGCCGGCTACTCTGAAGTTCGCCCTCGGGTAATGTCATGTGTGGACGGATCCGTTTGACCCCGAGAATCCTCGCCATGGTGCTGCTGCACGACGAAGCGGCGGTGCTCACCGCGGTGGAACTGGCCCAGTCCGAAGGCGTGCCTACAAAAACCCATCTATTGGAACGTCTGATGAACGCGTTCGGTGCAGGCGCGCTAAAAGGTGTGATCGGGCGAAGACTTCCGCTCCGATCAGCCGAGGACCGGGGCCCATGGCAATCAAGCGATTTTTTCTGACATAACACCAATCTCTGTTAAGCTAAGTTCAATTGGATAGGAGTTATCTCATGTCCGTCTCTCCGCATGCGAGCCGCGCCTTCGATCAGTGTTTCGATGCTGCCATCGGACTAACGGATTGGCCGACGGCCCTTCAGATGCTCGGGGAAGCCCTTGGTGCCGACAGCAGCGTACTGCTACCCAGTGGACAGGATTTTTCTGCGCTTCGCCGCGTGCAGATCGAATCCACCGAACATGCGAGCTTCAGCGACCTCTGGCTGGCACGGATAGAGGACCCGTTCAGCGATCCGCACAGCGTTAGGCCAAGGCACCATCCCAAGCCCAGTTGTCCCTGTGTCACCGAACACCAGATCACGACCGATGACGAGCGCGCCCACCTTCCCTATTTCAATGAGGTCGCGCGGCCCGGCAGACGGGAATGGTGGGCGCACCTCAGGGCAAAGACCGGCCGTCAGGCCTGGAGCTTAAACCTCTACCGCGGGGGTCAGCGAGGTCCCTTTGGGCCAAAAGAAGCTGCAGAAGTCGGTCGTGCCGCGCCGCGGCTTCGCCTGCTGGGGGCAATGGTCGAGCGCTTCGCCCAAGTCGGCTGGGACGCGAGACTAGATGGTTTCAACCGGATGCGCCTTGCGGCCTACCTGATTGACCGAGAGGCACGCGTGCTGAACGTTAACCCGGCAGGCGAAGCTCGACTTGGACGAGGGCTGGCGCTCTTCCGCCGGCGTCTTGTGGCCGAGGATGCCGAAGCACAACTGGCGCTGTCGCGCTTCCTGCGCCAGATCGCTCAGGGAGCCGAACCACCCGGTCCATTGATCTTGGGCAGGGCTGAGGGCCGACGCTTGCTAATTGAATACGTGCCCTGCTCCAGTCGCTCGGCTGAGGTCTTTTCAGGGGCGAAGGGCCTGGTAGTCGTCTCCGACCTTGCCGCCGCACCACCAATACAGAAGGGCTTTTTGCAAGAGGCGTTTAACCTGACGCCCGCCGAAGAACGTTTATCCCTCGAACTGGCGGAGGGCCAAGGGCTTGCTGGCGCGGCATGCGCATTGGGCATCGGGCATGAAACAGCGCGCAGTCAGTTGCGCGTGATCTTCGACAAGACCGGCGCACGCAGCCAAGCGCAACTCTCGACACTGTTGACCCGTCTGATCGAACGGCTTCAGTCGCGGGTCTCTAACCCTCCCGCGTCCAGACATAGGTGATGTCGCCCGCCCACTTCTGGTTGGGTCCGCTCGCTGTGAAGTCCTGTTGCAGGAGATTCGGCGCGATGTTGAAGACGTGTTCCGTAGCGTCGGGGCGTAGCGCGGCCTGCACTTCATAATATGACAGTGCACGAAGCTCTGGCCCCACCATTTCCACCATAAACATGTGGTCGGTAGCAACCGTAGCGCCATCTGCGCGGCGATAGATTGAAACCGATTGAGTATAGCGATCTTCCCAAACACTCCCGAGCCAAAAAGACGAACAAGATGCCGCACCGCCCGGACAATAGAGCAGACGACGTTCTCCCATTCCGCCGAATATCTCGAACTCGTTGTATGCGATCTGGATGGTGACCGTCGCGCCGTCAGCAAGTTGCAGGCTTGCAGACTGTTGGCCACCGAACAGCAAGATGCTTACCCGAGGCTGGCTCATAACAATGAACTTCATTACAGCCAGAAGAATGACGCAACACAGCAGCAGGACGCCCCATCTTGTGCGGCGGACCTGCCCCCCCACTCAGTGCACCTCCGGCACCAGAATCTCGCGCTTGCCGACATGGTTCGCGGGCGTCACGACGCCCTGATCCTCCATCTGCTCGACCAGCCGAGCCGCTTTATTATACCCAATCGCCAGTTTGCGCTGGATATACGATGTCGAGCATTTCCGGTCCTTGGCCACAATCTGCACTGCCATATCATAGAGCGCATCCTCGGTCTCATTGCCCGTCCCCAGCCCCAGCACCTGATCAATCTCGCTGTCGCGGTCA
>JANOMH010000454.1:0-10440 GCA_031420215.1 Rhodobacterales bacterium
AAACCGCGCGCCATCCATGTGGGTTTTCAAGCCATATTCACGCGCAACCCCGGTCAACGCCTGCAATTCGGCGACGGAATGCACCGAGCCTTTTTCGGTGGCCTGCGAGATCGATACCGGCCCGCGCTGTGGCCCATGCACGCCGCGCGAGTTCTCTTTCAGGATCGCGCGGCGCAGCGCATCCGGCGTCATCCTGGCGTTTTCGGTCGGCACCAGCGTCAGCTTTGCCCCGGAATAGAATTCCGGCGCGTTGCACTCATCTTCTTGCACATGGCTGATATCAGCGCAAAAGATCGTCTCCCACGGCTTTGCCAACGTGGCCAAAAGCAGGGAGTTGGCAGCAGTGCCGGTGGCGACAAGATAGACAGCCGCGTCGGGGGCTTCGAATATATCCTGAACCCTGCTGCAGACATCGGCCATGATCGGGTCTGCGCCATACCCACTTGCGTAACCGCTGTTGGCTTTGGCCATGGCGTCCATCACGCGTGGATGGGCCGGTCCGGCGTTGTCTGAGGCGAAAAACATCAGATCGGCTCCTCGATGATATGATCTTCCCACTCATCCTCGGGCACTTCGAATTCCGGGATCGACAGCCCTTGGACCGACACGCCCGCGTCATGCACCGACTGGGAATTGCCAGAGTTCAGCGGATGCCAGTCGAACAGGGGCCGGCCGTGATAGCGCAGGCGGTAGGCGCAGGTTTGCGGCAGCCAATACAGGTTGGCCTTGATGGTTTTGGGATTAAGAACAATGCATTCCGGCACGAACTGATGCCGGATTGGGTATTGCGCACAATGGCAGGATTGATCGTCGAGCAAGCGGCAGGCGACGCGGGTTAGCACGACTTCGCCGGTTTCTTCGTCCTCAAGCTTGTTCAGGCAACACTTGCCACAGCCGTCGCACAACGCCTCCCATTCCTGAGTGGTCAGCTTTTCCAGCGGTTCGGTTTCCCAGAACCGGCGGCGGAACCCGGTGCGGTCGATAGGGTCATCAGACATGGCGCAGAATCTCGCGGGCTTGGTCGCAATCGGTGGACATCCGGGTGATCAGGGCGGGCAGGTCGTCGAATTTGAGTTCCGGCCGCAGATAGTCGACCAAGGCGACCGAAAGGGTCGAACCGTACAGATCGCCTTTGAAATCAAAGATATAGCTTTCGCAATTTGGCTGGTTGACGCCGAACATCGGGCGCACACCGATTGAGGAAGCGCCGTTGTAATGCCCTTGGTGCGGCCCGTCCAGCACGTCAACCTTGACCGCATAGACACCAAAGCGCGGCGGATGCAGCCCTGCAATGGACATGTTGGCGGTGGGAAAGCCCAATTCGCGCCCCCGCTGCTCGCCCCGGATCACCGGCCCCTCGATCCGGTGCCAATGGCCTAACATGGCGGCCGCATCACGGGGCTTTCCGTCGCTCAGGGCGTTTCGGATTGCCGTAGAACTGACTTCGCCGCCGTGCAGTGCGACCATTGGGGCGACAGTCACGCCAAAGCCCAGATCGGCCCCGAACCGGACCAGATCGGCAGCATGGCCGGCGCGGTTTTTACCGAACTGAAAGTCTTCGCCAACGATGACATGGCGCAGGCCAAGTTGGGCATGCAGAATCTGACTTGCAAATTCCTGCGCTGAAAGCCCGGAAAGAGCCGCATTGAACGGCAGTTCCAGCAGTTTTTCAACATGGAGCTTTTCCAGCCGATGCGCCCGGGCGGCGGCATTCATCAGCCGGAAGGCTTCAGAATCGGGGCGAAAGAACTGGCGTGGATGGGGCTCGAAGGTCAGCACGCCCAAGGGCGCGTTGGTCTGCAAAGCAATGCTGCGGGCCAGTTCGATCACTGCCCGATGCCCCAGATGCACGCCGTCAAAATTGCCAATCGCGGCAACTGCCCCCCGGTCGGCGGGATCAATGAAATAGGGGTCGCGGATGATGCGCATGGGGTTTGGGTAGCCTGACTGGGGCCGGTGTGCAAGCGGGCCGCTATTTCATCGCAGATACCCGATGCTGAATGTCGGTGACAACATTTCGACGGCCAGATACTGCTCCAGTTTGGCCGGATCGGGCTGGTCCATGGTGCCGGTTTCAACCGCTGCCAGCCCGCCGGTGATGAACAGGCAATCCAGATCCTCGCCCATCGCGCCCTGAATGTCAGTCTTGATCCCGTCGCCGATACAGATGATGCGGGCATCCTCGACCCCCAGCGCCGCCAGCCTGCGCCGTGCCAGATCATAGATCGGCGGATGTGGTTTGCCGAAATACAGCGATTCTCCGCCCATTTCGGTATAAAGTTGCGCCAAGGCCCCGGCACACCATTCGCGGCTTTCGCCCCGGTCCACGACGATATCGGGATTTGCGCAGAGCAGTTTCAGGCCTTTGGTTTTGGCCAACAGAAACTGGGGCCGATATACGGCTGGGTCAGCATGCGGATCGAATGGGCCGGAACAGACAATGCCGGTCGCTTGCGCCAACTCGACCTGAGTGATGGTGATCGGGTTTTCAAGGATCTTCAGCGGCTCGAAAAACGACCGATCCGTCGCCTCGCCAATGAACCAGACTTTGTCGCCCACGACCCCGGTAAACATCGCGGCCCGGGCGGAGTCGCCTGATGTGGCGATGACGTCCCAGGCATCCGTTGGGATGCCCAGTCGGGCGATTTGATCAGCTACCGGCCCACGCGGGCGGGGCGCGTTGGTGACCAGAACCACCCGACCACCCCGGTCGCGGAAGCCCTGCATTGCCGCCACCGCCGCCGGAAAGGCCGCGATGCCGTTGTGCATACAACCCCATAGATCGACAAAGGCCGCGTCGTAACGGTCTGAAATATCGGCAAAATTGGCGATGATCTGGGTCATTTGCGGTCTTTCGTAGGGTGGGTGAAACCCACGCTTACCTTACAGCTTCAGCATCGGGATGATCTGCTTTTTGCGGCTCATCAGGCCGGGCAAGACCACCGTATCGCCGGTCACCACGGCACCAAAGCTTTTTTCGGCCAGCTCTTTGGTCAACGCGTTGGGGATCAGCATGGTCGCCTCTTCGCGCAGAATATCGATGACGAACAGAAGGACCTGATCGGCCCCATCTTCTTTCGCCACAGCCTCCATCGACGCCATCAAGCTGGCTTTGCGGTCCAGCACGACCTGCGGCGATGTGGTTTCCAGCACCGACACCCGGAACTCTTTGCCTGCCACCGTGTATTCCTTGGAATCCATCCGCAACAGTTCGGCATCGCTGAACCGCGATACATCCGACTTGGCCGCGAACATTTCGGCGGCATATTCGGGAATCGCGATTTTCAGCTCGACAGCCAGCCGTTCGGCAATCTGCCGGTCCACCGGCGTGGTGGTCGGCGACCGGAATTCCAGTGTGTCGGACAGGATGCAGGACAGCATCAGCCCCTTGATCGCATCCGGCGCATGGCCCGCATGGCCGCCCATCAATTGATACATCAGCGTGGCAGTGCAGGCGACGGGCCGGATGGTGATTTCGATCGGGCCTGCAGTTTCCAGCCCGCCGACCAGTTTGTGGTGGTCGATAATGCCCAGAATGTCGGCCTGATTGATTGACGGCGGCAGTTCGGCGGGGTTGTTGGTATCAACGATAACAACCTGTTGTCCCGGCTCGACATCGGTCAGCAGCGCGGGCGTGTCAAAGCCCCAGCGGGTCAGCACAAACTGCGCCTCGGTATTGGGCGTGCCCAGCACCCGGGCCTCGGCGGCCCCCGGCGCGTGGTGCGACAGGAACCAGGCCCAGATGATGGCAGAGCCGGTGCAATCTGTGTCGGGGGATTTGTGGCCGAATACGAGGGTGGTCATGGGGCAGTGGTCCTTGGAAAGGATGATTTGGGGCGGCGTATAGACTGACGCCGCCCCGTTGTCATCACTTAGACCGTCGGCGCAAACCGTAATCCACGCAGGAAGCGCAGGATCAGGCCCGGACCGCGGCTGCCTGACGCAACAGTCAAGTCGGGCGGGCGCATTGCCACATATTGGCTAAAGTGCGCGCCCGGGTGAGGGGGGACAAGGCGCAGCGCCTCGGGTGCACCGCGCCGGATGACGCGTTTTTCCTCGAACGGGTCAAAGCCGCGGGAATCGACCCGGAGGTCGAACGGATAGAATGGGGGATACATGATAAAGTCCTGGAATTTCGGGGGTTTGGCGCGGGGGGGGTAACCCCGCAGGCGTGGCTGCGGGCGCTCAAATGGCGCAGAAATGAGTATCCATGTGCATGTGCAGCCTCCCAGAATCAGGTTCTTGGCTGCTTCATAATGCCGCAGGCCCTTGCCGCATAGCCCCTAAATCCCCGCCCTGCAAAATCGACGCAAATGTGGCGATTTTCGCACAAACCGCATCTGCGCGCGGCTTGACAGACTCAGCGCGCCTGCCTAGGTAGCGGCATGTTATCACTCGCCAAGGCTGAGTGCTAACGGGGTCGCCCATAGGGGGGCCCATGGGATTAACTTTGAGCCAAGGAGCTACAAAGATGGCTTTTACACCGCTACATGACCGGGTGCTTGTGCGCCGCGTCCAGGGTGAAGAAAAAACTAAAGGCGGATTGATCATCCCCGAGAATGCAAAAGAGAAGCCAGCCGAGGGGGAAGTGCTTTCCACCGGGCCGGGCGCACGCAAGGATTCGGGCGAGCTGATCGCGCCGACCGTCAAGGCAGGCGACAAGATCCTGTTTGGCAAATGGTCCGGCACCGAAGTGACGATTGATAGCGTTGAGCTGTTGATCATGAAGGAATCCGACATCCTCGGAATCCTCTGATCCCATTAACCCCTTCAAGGAGCTGATCAAATGGCTGCTAAAGACGTAAAATTCGACACCGATGCGCGCAATCGGATGCTGCGCGGTGTCAACATCCTGGCCAATGCGGTCAAGGTGACTTTGGGCCCCAAAGGCCGTAACGTGGTGCTGGACAAATCGTTCGGCGCACCGCGCATTACCAAGGACGGTGTGACTGTCGCCAAGGAAATCGAACTGGAAGACAAGTTCGAGAACATGGGCGCGCAGATGGTCAAAGAAGTGGCCAGCCGCACCAATGACGAGGCCGGCGACGGCACCACCACCGCGACCGTGCTGGCCCAGGCCATCGTGATCGAAGGGATGAAGTCGGTTGCTGCCGGCATGAACCCGATGGACCTTAAGCGCGGCATCGATCTTGCGACTGCCGCCGTTGTGGCCCACATCAAAGCTGCCTCGCGCCCGGTCATCGACACCGCCGAAGTTGCTCAGGTTGGCACGATCTCAGCCAATGGCGAGGCCGAAATTGGCCGTCAAATCGCTGATGCGATGCAGAAAGTCGGCAACGAGGGTGTGATCACCGTCGAAGAGAACAAGGGCCTTGAGACCACGACCGAAGTCGTCGAAGGCATGCAGTTCGACCGCGGCTATCTGTCGCCCTACTTTGTGACCAACGCTGAAAAGATGCAGGCCGAGCTGGAGGATGTTCTGATCCTGCTGCACGAAAAGAAACTGTCGTCGTTGCAGCCAATGGTTCCCTTGCTGGAGGCTGTCATTCAGTCCGGCAAACCCCTGCTGATCATTTCCGAAGATGTCGAAGGCGAAGCCTTGGCAACCTTGGTCGTGAACAAGCTGCGTGGCGGCCTGAAAATCGCTGCCGTCAAAGCCCCCGGCTTTGGTGATCGCCGCAAGGCCATGCTGCAGGACATCGCCATTCTGACCGGCGGTCAGGTGATTTCCGAAGACCTCGGCATGAAGCTCGAATCGGTGACGATTGATATGCTCGGCACCGCCAAGCGCATCACCATCACCAAAGACGAGACCACGATCATCGACGGTCATGGTGTGAAAGCTGAAATCGAAGCGCGCGTCAGCCAGATCCGCGCTCAGATCGAAGAGACCACATCCGACTACGACAAAGAAAAACTGCAAGAGCGCGTCGCCAAACTGGCTGGCGGTGTTGCTGTGATCCGCGTCGGCGGCATGACCGAGATCGAAGTCAAAGAGCGTAAAGACCGCGTTGACGATGCCTTGAATGCGACCCGTGCGGCCGTACAAGAAGGTATCGTTGTCGGCGGCGGCGTGGCCTTGGTTCAGGCTGCCAAGGCGCTGGACGGCCTTAAGGGTGCGAACTCTGACCAAGACGCTGGCATCACGATCATCCGCAAGGCACTTGAAGCGCCGCTGCGTCAGATCGCGCAGAACGCCGGTGTTGACGGTGCGGTTGTTGCGGGCAAAGTCCGCGAGTCGACCGACCTGACCTTTGGCTTTAATGCCCAGACCGAAGAATATGGCGACATGTTCAAGTTTGGCGTGATCGACCCGGCCAAGGTTGTGCGCACTGCTTTGGAGGATGCCTCCTCGATCGCCGGCCTGCTGATCACCACCGAAGCGATGATTGCCGATAAACCGGTCGACAAGTCGAACAGCGGCGGCGGCGGCGGTATGGGCGGCATGGGTGGCATGGACGGGATGATGTAATCATCCTTGGTCTTGTGACTTGTGGAAAAGGCCCGCCATGTGCGGGCCTTTTTCATGCCGGGTCGGTTGTGTCCCGATCTTTCTGGTAAGTTGGGCTGGCAAGGTGGGCTGGTAAGGTGGGTTTCAACCCACCCAGTTGGCCAGCATTCGGAGCAGCCATGACCCCGCACCTGACGCGCATTGTTCTGTATACCTCAAAGATCGACGCTATGGCGCAGTTCTATCTCGGTTACTTTGGCTACAGCACCCAGGCCGACGCCACAGACCGTATTGTCGAACTGGTCCCGCCGGGGCCAGGGGCGATTCTGATGCTGCATCCGGCCAGCAAGGGGCAAAAATCCGGACAATCGCTGGTCAAACTGGTGTTTGATTGCGCCGATGTCGCCGATTTCTGCAAGCAGGCTGTGGAAAACGGGCTGGACTTTGGCCAATTGCATCAGGCCGACGGCTATGTCTTTGCCAATGCCAAGGACCCTTCCGGCAATTCGATTTCAGTCTCCAGCCGGGCGTTCAGGGTCAGGCAATGACGCGTTTCATCTATTTTGATCCCCCCCGCGAAAAAATAGCAAGTATTTTCAATGGGTTGCAAAAGGACCTGTTCACCCATTTTGATCCACTTTGGCTGTTTTTGGGGGTGTTTGCGGCGATGTGTCGGAAAAATGTGCAATAAAATCAATGGTGGGTCAGAGTAACCAGTGCGCAGATTAACGCACACCGCACACGCCGTAGCCAGCCTATTTCTTGTCGGCCAATGTCGGTGTCGTTATGCGGCGCATACGGTCCTGAAGACGCTCAATCAGCCTGTCCGACCTGCCCGAACCCGTGCGCATTGCCTATACCGAACGGCAGATTGCGGCGTCTGGGCTGGCCTCTGGCACCTATGATGACGCGGCTCAAGCGGCGTTCTGTGCGGCCTGCCCTTCGATGCGGGCCAAGGCCGAACGAAAGGCAGAGATAGACCGGTTTCTGGTGACGGCTGGAAAGGCGCTGACATGGCCGCAGAAGGTCGCCATGGTCGCGCAGAATTTCAGGCCAGAGGGTGCTTCAAAGCCCCATTTGAAGCGGCTTTTAAGGGCCGTTGAAGGGGTTGATCCGATCAACTTTGCGCCCGGCCCTTTTGCCCGGTCACAAGGGGTCGCAACGCGCTGCCGACATGTCGCCAGAGGCTTGGGGCTATTTCATGACCACCTTGCGCGATGCTGGCGAGGGGTTCCCGCTGATACTGGCGTGGCGCGATGTGCGCGACGTGTCTATCAAGCGGGGCTGGCAATGGCCGTCGCGGGTGACTGTCTGGCGGCATTGGGAAGCCCCACAACCGGCGCAACAGCACCATGCCCGGCGCGGGCGCGTCGAAATTACCACGGCTTTGGCGCAGCCGGCGATGCGCGACAAGACCACGATCAACGCCTTGGACTGGGTGTCGCTGGCCCGTATGTTCAATAATGGCGGACGCTGGATTTCTGGGTCGATTTTGGCGATGGGCGGCCGGTGCGCCCGGTTATGCTGGCCTTGGTCGATGTGGCGTCAAACAAGGTGCTGGATTTCACCCTGACCAAGTCGGAAAACGCCACGGACACCCTCAAGCTGATCCGGCGCACCTGCAAGGCCAATGGGATTTTCGACCGGCTTTATACGGATAACGGGTCGGCTTTTGCCGGTCATCTGGTGGCTGGTGGCAATGCGCATCGGTTCCGCAATTCCGGGTCAATGGTCACGGGCGTCAAGCCCTTGGGCATCTGCTATCACCTTGGGATTGATCTGCGTTTTGCCTTGCCGGGGAACGGGCAGGCCAAGATTGCCGAACGCGCCTTTGCGACCCTGTCGCGGGTCATTGATGACCGGCCCGAGTTCAAAAGTGCCCATGCCGGTCACACGCCGGGTGCGGCCCCGGATAGCCGAGTTATCCCGGTGCCGGTCGATATGGTCGAAACCGTCCTGCGGCGCGAGGTTGACCGGCACAATAGCGAAGCTGGGCGGCGTAGTCATGGGGCGCGGAGCCGGTCCTGTCAGGCGGTGTTTGAAGCCGGTCTTGCGACCCGGACAAAGCGGGTCATGACCAAGTGGCAAGGCTATCTTGCCGGGCTGATTTACACCCCGGTCGCGGTGGACCGCTGGGGCCGGGTCACAGTGGACAACTGGACCTATGGCCAGCCCGAAACACAGTCTGACCTTTTGCCGTTCCACAAGTCCGGGGCCAAAGTGCTTTTGGGCCGTGACCCGGATGATTTCAGCGCCGATTGCATCGCCTTTGACGAAGACGGGCGATTGATCTGCAAGGGCATCGCCCATGTGTAGGCCGGGGCCTATGACAGCAAGGAAGGCATCCGCGACGCCGCCCGCAACCGCAAAGCGGCACGGGATGCGACCGACCGGGCGGCAGAGTTAAACGGCTATCTGTCGGATGCCGATTTTGCAGCAACTTTGGCAGACCTTGGCACCCCACAAGCCCCTGATGTGCCAACCGAAAAGGTTGTGACAGGGCGGTCCGGATGATCCGGTGGCGCAAGATCAAGTCTGCCAGTCGTGCCGATGTTGTGGCGTTCTTGTCCGATACCGATCTGGACACCCCGGAAGTGGTGGAAGTCCTGCACCACGTCGCGCGTCGGCCCGGCGGCTTGCGCAATGTTGAACAGGTGATCTGGAATGCGCGCAAATTTGCTGGCCAAGGCGCAGTGACCCCGGCCCATGTCAGAGCCGCGATCATCGATCTGGGACTTGAGCCGAAAGGGGCAAACTGATGAACAAGATGACCGCCAACTTTGAAGTGCCGAACGCGCATTCGGACCATTGGGCATCGCGGGGGATCATCATCACCGCCGTGTCAGAAGTCGAACTTGAGGCTTTTGCTTCATTGTTGCTGGCCTATCAGACCTTGGAACTCAGCTTGCGAACTTTGCGCACGTTGAAAGAGGTTCTCGAAACCAAAGGCGCTAATTCTGCCGATATCCTGAAAACAATTACCGTGATGCTGGACCCGACCAAACAGGCTATGGATCAAATCGCCTTTTTGGTCCGGGTTCTTGAACATTCTGTCAGCTTGCCCAAGCCCGATGAAGTGAAGGGGGTGCTGCAATGACCGGGGAGGATGAAGACTACTGCGTGAGGAACTCCCGTGAGGGCAAGGCGGTCTATGTCCCCGGCAAGACGGTTGCAGAAATGGCTGAACAAATGGCCAAGGCCAACGCAGATAAGGCACAGTTGGAAACGCGCGAACTGGCTTTGAGTAAAGTGCAATGGTCGCAACTGGACACGGCCATTCCCGATATCATCGAAATGGTCAGAGATGTCCGCAATGTTTTCTATGATATGGCCTATCAGGAAGACCTTGATAGACCGAATATTAATTCGATGATGCGTCTCGCTGCGCGGGCATTGCTAAGCTTTGAGGGTAAGGAAATTCCGGCCTTAGATCAACTCGACTATGCTATCCGGCATTCCATGAAAGGCAGCACCAATGCCCCTGTCAAATAGCCAAAACCGTATCCTGCACGTCGCCAAGGCCAAGCAGAACATGCCGGATGACGAATATCGGTCATCCTTGGCGGTTATTGCCGGTGTCACCAGTTCGACCGAACTGGACCAAGCCGGGTTTGAGGCGATGACGGGCTTTTTCGACTGGATAGGCTTTAAGCCGCTGCAAAAGTCCGGCCCGAACTATGGCAACCGCCCCGGCATTTCCAGCTTAGCGCAGATCGAACTGATCCGCGTCCTGTGGCGGGAATGGACCGGCCAAGTCTTGGGTGCGGTGGATGAAACCGGCCTGACTACATGGGTTAAACGGGTGTTCAAGGTCGATAGCCTGCGGTTTCTGACAGCCCTGCAAGCGCCCAATGTCATCACCGCGTTGAAGGCGATGAAAGCCCACAAGGCGCGGGCTGCATAGCATAACCGGGGCCAATTTTCAAGATCGGCCCCCAATCTCCGGTTTAGGAAGGGCGGCGCATATCCCGATTGCGCCGCCCTTCGCATTTTGGGCGACCCTCTGAAATCGGGCCGTTGAGGGGCCT
>JANOMH010000455.1:0-4158 GCA_031420215.1 Rhodobacterales bacterium
TGATCATGGAGAAAATCGGCGATCCGGATCCCAACATGATCGGCAAACCATCGTCGCTGAGCATGCATCTGCGGCCTTCGGTGACCGAGATCACCATCTCGGCCGCGTTCTTTGAAGCCGGAACCGAATATGATTGGGAAATTCTGGCGGTCGAGGAAAGCGGCAACCAGACGCTGGCTTCGGGCAAATTCGCTACCGAATAAGAGGTGAAACGGTCCGCGATGCCCCGGACCCCCGGATCCGGCGCGTCGCGACTTCTACATCGCTGCGTCGAACAGTGCCCGTGTGTTCAGGGCGGTCATCGGGATTGGGTTGCCGCCAACGCTTGGGTCCTCCAACGCCATGGCGGTCAATTCATCCAGCCGGTCGGCCTGCACGCCCATCGCGGCCAGGCCCTTGGGCATGTTGAGCATTTCGTTCAACTCCAGCACACGGTCATAGAACCCGGCATAGCCGCCGCTGATCCCCATATAGGCCGCTGCCATACCGATCTTGTCCTCGATCGCGGCGCGGTTGAAGGTCAGGCAGGCGGGCATGACCACGGCATTGGTGGTGCCGTGATGGGTGCCATAGACGGCCCCGACCGGGTGGCTGAGCGCATGGATCGCCCCCAGTCCCTTTTGAAACGCGACAGCCCCCATTGCGGCGGCAGACATCATCTGCGCCCGGGCCTCAAGATCAGTCCCGTCTGCATAGGCGCGGGGCAGGTAGGTGTTGACGAGGCGCAGCCCTTCAAGTGCAATGCCGTGGCTCATCGGGTGATAAAACGGGCTGGAATAGGCCTCGAGACAATGGGCAAAGGCGTCCATTCCGGTGCCTGCAGTGATAATTTTGGGCATGCCAACGGTCAGTTCGGGGTCGCAGATCACCACGGTGGGCAGAACCTTGGGGTGGAAGATGATCTTTTTCACATGGGTCTGGCTGTTGGTGATCACCGAAGCGCGGCCAACTTCGGACCCGGTGCCTGCGGTGGTCGGCACGGCGATGATCGGCGCGATGCCAGCCGGATCGGCACGGGTATACCAATCGCCAATATCCTCGAAATCCCACAATGGCCGGATCTGGCCCGACATGAATGCAATCATCTTGCCCAGATCAAGGCCGGAACCGCCGCCAAAAGCGATGACGCCATCGTGGTTTCCGGATTTATAGACCTTAAGGCCTGCCTCAAGGTTGATCTCATTCGGGTTCGGGTCCACATCGGCAAACATCGCCCGGCCCAGACCGGCGGCTTCCATAATACCCAGCGTTTGCAAGGTGATTGGAAGCGAAGCTAATCCACGGTCTGTCACCAGAAGCGGGCGCTTGATCCCGGCTGTCGCGCAGGCGGCGGGCAATTCGGCAATCCGCCCGGCCCCGAATTTGATCGCGGTGGGATAGGACCAGTTGGCCTTTGGAACACTCATGCTTTGACCTTTCTGAAATGGTAGGACTGAGGGCGCGTCACCGCGTGGTATCCCAGCACAGACATTGCCCCGCCCCGCCCGGTATCTTTGCATCCGGTCCAGCAGACGGCGGGATCGATATAGTCGGCACGGTTCTGGAACACGGTGCCGGTGTCGATCTGCCGGCCCAAAATGGCGGCCCGACCGGAATCTTTGGTCCATAGTGAGGCGGTCAACCCATAGGGGCTGTCGTTCATCAGGGCCAGGGCTTCGGCATCGTCTTTGACCGACATGATGCCGACAACGGGCCCAAAGGATTCTTCGCGCATCACCCGCATCGAGTGGTTGACGTTGGTCAAAATCTGCGGCGCGAGGTAGGCGCCACCGTCATCGGCAGGAAAGAGCGCGGGGTCGATCAGCGCGGTTGCCCCGGCGGCAATAGCCTCGGCGGTTTGGTCGCGCACCAGCCTGGCGAACCGTTTATTGGCCATGGGGCCAAGGGTTGTAGCCGCGTCCAACGGATTTCCCAGCTTTAAGGACGACACCCAAGCCACTGATTTCTCAACGAATGCGTCAAACAGAGACTGATGCACATAGACCCGCTCAATCCCGCAGCAGCATTGGCCCGAGTTGAACATCGCCCCGTCCATCAGCACATCCACGGCCCAGTCAAGGTCGGCGTCATCCATCACATAGCCGGGGTCTTTGCCGCCCAGTTCAAGACCGAGCGAGGTAAAGGTTCCCGCTGCCGCCCGTTCAATCGCCTGCCCGCCCGCGACCGATCCGGTGAAGTTGACAAACCCGAACGCGCGCGCCGCGATCAGCGCTTCGGTGCCCGCATGGTCCAGCACGATATTCTGGAAGATATCCACAGGCACGCCGCCCGCATGCATGGCCTCGGCAATGATTTCGCCGGTAAGGAGTGTTTGCGAGGCGGCTTTTAGCATGACTGCGTTGCCCGCGATCAGGGCCGGAACGATGGTGTTCAGCGCCGTCAGGTAGGGGTAGTTCCAGGGCGCAATCACGAACACGACGCCCATGGGCGCACGTTCGATCCGGCGTTCAAAGCGGTCGGAATCCTCGGTCACCAAGGGGGCCAGCGCGGTTTCGGCAATCGAGGCCATATAGTTGGCCCGTTCGTTGACGCCGCTGAATTCACCGCCCCAGCGGGTCGGGCGGCCCATCGACCAGGCAAGGTCCGCCACGACGCGTTCTTTCATGCCGTTCAAGGCTGCGATCCCGGCCAGCACCGTGTCGCGCCGCTCGGCCAGCGGCAAAGCGGCCCAAGCGGGCTGTGCGGCTTTGGCGCGGGCGACTGCTGCCTTGGCTGCGTCAGGTGTCAGAACCGGACGCTCGGCATAGTCCGAGCCGTCGATGGGCGAGATAGATTTGATTGTTGTCATAGTCCGTCCTCCGGCCACGTCGGCCCAATAATTCAAGCCCGCTCGAACCCGCGCATCAGTTCCCAGTCGGTGACGATCCGGTCCTGCTCCTCAATCTCCCACCGGGCGGCGCGGACGTAGTGATCGACCACATCATCGCCCATCGCGGCGCGCAGCATGGCGGAACCGTCCAATAATTCGCCCGCTTGCCGCAGGTTTTTCGGAATTTCCCGCGCCTGCCCCGCCAGATAGACATCGCCGGTCATCTCGGGTTCCAGCACCAGTTTGCGCTCGATCCCATCCAGCCCGGCGGCCAGTTGCGCTGCCATCGCCAGATAGGGGTTCAGATCGGCCCCGCCAACCCGGCATTCGACCCGGATGCCTTTGGTTTCCGCGCCGCAAACCCGGTAGCCCGCGGTGCGGTTATCGGTGGACCAGACGGCTTTGGTAGGGGCAAAAAGTCCGACGCAGAAACGCTTGTAGCTGTTCACATAAGGCGCCAAAAAATATGTGACATCAGAGGCATGGGCAAGCAACCCGGCCATGTAATGCTGCATCGTGGCCGAAATCCCGTGATGCGCGTCTTTGTCCAGAAACGCGGGCTTGCCGTCCTTCCACAATGATTGGTGGATATGCGACGACGACCCGGCCCGGTCGGTCCGGTATTTGGCCATAAATGTCACTGACCGGCCATGCTGGAATGCGATTTCCTTGCAGGCATTTTTGGTGATTGAATGCATGTCGGCGGTGTCCAGAGCGTCGGAATATTTGATGTTGATCTCTTCCTGCCCCGCCTCGGCCTCTCCCTTTGAGTTTTCCACAGGGATGCCCGCGCCATAAAGACCGTTGCGGATCGCGCGCATCAGGTCTTCTTCTTTCGAGGTTCCGAAAATCCCATAGTCTACATTGTATCGGCCAAGGGTCTGCAGTCCGGCATAATTGGCATCAAAGAGCTGGTTAAAGCTTTGTTCGAACACGAAAAATTCCAATTCTGTCGCCATCATCACATCGAACCCCAGCGCCCTGGCCCGCGCGATCTGACGCTTGAGCACGGCACGGGGCGAATGCGGGACGGGTTCATAGGTGTGGTGGTCCAGCACATCGCACATCACCATTGCAGTGCCAGGCATCCAGGGGACCATCCGCAGCGTCGACAGGTCGGGTTTATGCACATAATCACCATAGCCCGCCGCCCAGTTGGTCGCCTTGTAGCCCTGCACCGTGTTCATTTCGATGTCGGTGGCCAGCAAGTAATTGCAGCCATGGGTTTCCTCGTATCCGCCAGCAATAAAATGGGCCGCATGAAAGCGCTTGCCGATCAACCGCCCCTGCATGTCCACCAGACAGGTCAGGACCGTGTCGACGGTGCCATTGGCAACCGCGGCTTTGAG
>JANOMH010000456.1:0-5843 GCA_031420215.1 Rhodobacterales bacterium
CCACCGGTCGGCAAGGTGGTCACGTCGAACAGTCCCTTCACTGCGGAATCGTCGCCATTGCCGAGGCCGTAAGCATAGGGCCAATTGCGCATGAACACCGCATTGCCGGTCTGCCAGACACCGCGGGATTCCTCTTCCCCATAGGCCAGAACGCCGTCCGGGCTGATCGTGCCGACCCAGGTTTTTGCCAGTTCGAGCGCGGCAATCGCCTGTGGATTGTTGATCGAGATCGTGCCATCGGGCTCGACGATCTGACCGCCGCCAAACGACTTGACCCATTCCAGCGCGTCGCAGGTCAGACCTTCATAAGCGTTGCCCTGCCAGACAAAGCCCCACATGTCGGGATTGCCAGCAGCCCGTTCGCCATCCTGAATGACCTGCGCTGTGGTGGTCAGTTCTTCCCAGGTGGTCGGAACCGGCATGCTATATTTTTCCAGCAGGTCGGTGCGGAAATACAGGGCTGGCGCGTCGGTAAACGTCGGCAGGGCGACGAGTTTGCCATTCACCGTCTGCGATTCGATGATCGACGGGAAATGGGTGGAGGCAACCTCAGCGGCCGCAGCCGTCAGGTCGACCAAATGGTCGGCCAATTGCGGGGCCCAGATCACGTCGGTCATATACAGATCGATGTCGCCATTGCCGGCCGCCAGCCACAGACGGTACTGACCGAACTGATCCGAAGTCGAGGCCGGCATTGGCACCAGCGTCACGGTGTTACCGGTTTCGGCTTCCCATGGTGCCACCAGAGCCGGAAAGTTTTCAGTGGCCCTGCCCACGGCACCCATCACCACGGTGATTTCCGCAGCGCTGACAAAGGACATGCTCGACAGGGTGGCCACAACAGCCATTGCAGTGGTCCGCAACACGGACCCCTTGAAAGTAAACGTCATTTTCTCCTCCCAGATATACGACCCATGCAGGGCCGCGACGTTTGATGTGTCGGATCACATTACTGATTCATCCGAAACGTTTTGGAAGGATAAGTCGGAAGTTCACATCACGTCAACTGAGTCTTTTTTATGATTCAGTTACAATTTCGCTTGGAGGCCGTTTTGGCGGCCGAACCGATTCGCGCTCGATCAGGCGCACTTCGCCAAACCGTTGTAATGCGGCAATCGGCAGCCCGTTCACCGCATCGGTCAAAATCTCGGCCAGTGGCTGCCAGCTGTTCTCGAGCGGCGCATAGGTTACGGTCAACGGAGGGTTGAAAAATGCAGTATGGGTGTCAGGCAGTTCGTCATCATGTGCCACGACCGAGATCTGGCCAGGGACGGCGATTTTCAAAGTATTCAATATATGCAAAACACCCTTTGCAATCAACGTATTACCGCACATTATTCCAGTTGGAATCCGGTCCGGATTGTCCAGCAATCGGACCATGCCGACCAAACCAAAAGCTTCGGTCATGTCATCGAAAAGATGCAGTCCGGGCTCGGCCGGAATACCGGCTTCGGCCAGGGCGCGCAGATACCCCTGTTGGCGCTGCTGCACATAAGTGCGCCCGGCGTGCCCGTTCAAAAACGCAATGCGGCGGTGTCCACGGTCCAGTAAAAGCCGGGTCAGACGATAGCCCACGGCTTCGTTATCAATATCAAAGAACGGGTAGTCCGGGCTGGTCTGATGGCGGCCATGCAGCACAAAAGGAATCTTGCGTTCGCGCAGATAGGCAACACGCTGATCGCCCGTAACTGGTTCTAAAACCACGAAACCATCCAGCGAACCCGAGTCGATCAACCTGCGGTAGACGTCAATTATATCGTCGGTTTCATCCGCAATATGCAGGACAAACTGCATCCCTTTGCGCGAAAAATGCGATGAAAGGCCCCCCGCGATCTGCACGAAAAGTCCATCCTGCAAGATCGTTGGGACCCGGGGCAGAACCAATCCGACAATCCCGGATTTGCCCATGACAAGCTTGCGGGCTGACAAATTAGGTTGATATTTCAGTTGCTTAGCGGCGCTCATGACCCGCTGCCGAGTCTCTGCGCTTACGTCAGAATGGCCGTTCAAGGCCCGGCTGACCTGTGTCACCGACAGGTTTAGCTGACGGCTGATATCACGAAGGGTGGTCATCCTTGGCGTCCTGTATGCTCCGGGCCGATCTTGTCGCAAGCCAGGGTTCTTGCCAAGCCAAAACGTTTCGGACATCACTTTTAGCCTTCCGTAACGTTTCGGGCCGCTGTTTCCCGGACTTGTTGTCGCGAATCAGGGGGGCCGCCCCTGAACCCGCTTTCGTTCTGGTCCGATGCCCCCTATTCTTCCGGCATTCCAAAAAGGGACCAGCATGCGATTGCCAGACACCATTCAGCGCCCCGCTCACCGCCTTTGGCTGCTGGATCAGGCGCGCCACTTGTTCGACTTTTTCCAGTTCGCCGCGATCAACCCCAAAGGTGGGTTTTTCCCGTTGGGCAACAACAGTCACCCGTTGCCGGTCGGTCCCGATGGGGCTTTGCGCCAAATCCATGATACCTGCCGTATGGTCCATTGTTTCGTGATGGCTGGTCAGCTTGGCCTGCCCGGCGCAGATCGGGTCATTGACCATGGCATGGACTTTATCTGGAACCACCACCGCGACAAAGCCAACGGCGGCTATTTTTGGGGTGTCGATGATGTGGGGACGCCGAACCCCAGCAAACAGGCCTATGGCCATGCTTTTGTTTTGCTTGCCGCTTCTTCCGCCAAGGTCGCCGGGCACCCCGATGCGGACCGCCTGCTTGCCGATATCACCGACCTGCTGCTGACCCGGTTCTGGGATGCATCTGCCGGGGCCACGACCGAGGAATACACAGCTGACTGGCAACCCTTGGGCCCCTATCGCGGCCAAAATTCCAACATGCACCTGACCGAGGCGCTGATGGCTGCGTTCGAGGCGACGGGCGAAGCGATGTATCTGACCATGGCCGAACAAATCGCCGACCTGATCATCAACCGCCACGCCCGCGCGATTGGCTGGCGCGTCGCCGAACATTTCAACGCCGATTGGTCGGTCGACCGCGACTATACCGGCGATCCGATGTTCCGCCCCTACGGCACCACGCCCGGCCATGCGCTGGAGTGGAGCCGTCTGTTGGTGCAACTGCACGAACTGGGGGGCAAGCGTTTGGCCTGGCTGCGCGAGGCGGCCGAGGCTTTGTTCCTGCAGACCTGCGCCATCGGCTGGGATAGCGCCAAGGGGGGCTTCTACTATACCCTTGATTGGCATGACAAACCCGCCCAACCCGACCGCTACTGGTGGCCTTGCTGCGAAGGCATCGCGGCGGCTGCGGTGATCCGCGCCTCGGGCGGTGGCCCCGAGTTCGCCCAGTGGTATGACCGGATCTGGAGCTTTGCCGCCACCCATCTGATTGACCGTCAGGGTGGGGCCTGGCACCCGGAACTGGACTCCGACCTTGCCCCGGTGAACCGGGTGTTCACCGGTAAGCCCGACATCTATCACGCCGTGCAGGCCTGCCTGATCCCGCTATTCCCGCCAACCGGGAGCGTGACGCGGGGGTTGGCGACGGTGGGGCTAAAACTCTAAAGCCCATGCAGCCAGCGCATCCGTTCACCCAGATCAGGGGCGCCAAAAGCCAGTGATCCCAGCACCACGGTTTCCGCTCCGGCAGCCCGCAGTAACGGCACGGTCTTGTCCCGAATGCCGCCGTCGGCAGCCAGCACGATGCGGCGTCCTGTTGCCGCAATCATCGCGCCAGCCTCGCGCAGGCGGGCCGGGGCGCTGGGGTCAAGCCCCTGACCTTTGACGCCGATAGCGGTGCCCAGCAGGGTCAGGCAATCCAGCCGGTCCAACCAGGCGGCAACCCGCGCCACCGGCGTTTCGATGCGCAAGACCATACCTGCGGCCAAGCCCAGTGACGTGATCTTTGCCAGCGCCACATCGGCCACCGCTGCATTCTCGACATGGATCGAAATCAAATCGGCCCCAGATTCGGCGAATTGTTCGATTTGTGACAGCAGCACCGCGTCCGCGCACATCAGATGCACATGGATCGGCACTGCCGTCAGCGCCCGCATCCGGGCCACCAGATCGGGAAAGAACAAAAATGCGGGTGCGAAATGCCCATCGGCCACATCGATATGCAGCATATCTGCATGTGGTACGATCCGGGCGGTATCGGCGGCCAAATTGACCAGATCGGCCGACCACATCGAAAATTCACCCATCAGTCGGGTGCGGGGCAGGGCTGCAATCCAGCCAGTTGCGGGGTGGGGCATGTCAGAACTCCTGTAGGAAATCAGTGATGGCGGCGTGGAGGGCGGCCAGATGGGCGGGCTTGTTGGTGGCTTTTGGCGGCAGTTCGGTGAACTCTGCGGCAGGGATCAACATGGCCAGATCGCGGGCCAAAGCCAACGGATGCACCGCATCCTGCGCCGTGCCACAGATCAGAACCGGCAGGTGCAGGTTGGCCAGATCAATCCCGGTGATCCCCGGCCCGTCCGCCGAAATCTGTTGCAGCAGTTCAGCCGTCACGCCCAGCGGCGCGCGGTCAAAGAAACTCAGCAGCGAGGTCAGATTGTCGGGGGCAACTTGCGCCAGATGCCGCGCCAATGCGGTGACTTGGAACGCCTCGCGCGATTGCCCCGCCGCAAGCATCCGCCCCACTTCGGCATTGGGCTGCATGTTGACAGGTGCAGCCTGCGTGCCCCAGGCGGGCCTGACAAGCACCAGCCCGCGCACCAGATCGGGCCGCTTGACCGCAATCCGCGTGGCAATCGCCGCTCCCATGGAAATACCGCCCAAGACAACCGGGCCGGGCAGGGTTTCGATCAGCGCAGTCACATCGTCGGCAAATCGGGCGATGGAAAACGGCGGCGTTGCGGCCGATTGCCCGTGCCCCGCGCACTCCTGCGTGGACAGTTGCCAACCCGGCAGATCCGGCGCTGCCTCGAAGGTCTGCCGCGCGTCACCGCACAGCCCGTGCTGGAACACGAAAGCCTTGCCCGCGCCACGCTGATGCAAGCCGGGGGTCATATAGAATCGAGTCGGTCGGCCAGAAACCGTGCCACCCCTGCCGCCTCGGGAGCCGTCAGGCCATGTGTCACCAAGTCGCCGTCAAAGCCCGCCATCCGCAGGGTGCCAAGGAAATAGTCAAAGTCCACAACCCCTTGGCCCGCTGTGACAAAACCGCCCTTTGCGTCGCGGTCCTTGGCATGGGCCATGACGACCCGGTCGGCCAACAGGGCAATCGCATGGCTGATGATGCGGCGTTGTTGGGCCAAGGTTTCAACCTCGAACAGGTTCGCGGGGTCCAGCACAATCGCCAAGGCCGGGCTTTGCAGCGTGTCGATCAACAGCCGCGCGCGGGCCGCATCGCTGACCACATTAGCCAATTCCGGCTCGATCCCCAGCCTGACGCCATGCGCTTCGGCCAACTCAGCGGCCCTGCCCATTTCGGCGCAAAGCAGCGCCCATGCGGCGGGCGAACCGTTGTCAGGATGCCCGCGCCACTGGTCGTCAGGGTCGCAGGTGCCGGTGCAAAGCGTCACCATATCCGTGCCCATCGCGGCGGCGTTTTCGATCAACAGCCCAAGGCGGCGCATCCCGGTATCCCGCAGCGCCGCGTCCGGATGGATCATGTTGTAGGTGCCTGAAACCGCCGCAATCGCCACACCGGTTTTGGCGCTGGCCTGCCGGATGGCTTCAATTACCTCGGGCCCGATCTTGTCGGGCATTGCCGCCAGTCCGGAACAGGCCATGTTGTATTGCACCACCGCGAACCCCGCATCCCGCGCCGCTGTCAGCACGGTCAGCGGATCGGTCCCCGCAAAGGTTTTGGCGAAAATCCCCAACCGCATCAGAGCGCCCCGCTGACTTCGGCCAGCCGGACGGGTTGCCTTGTGCGGAC